>CAUZJF010000006.1:0-22399 GCA_963579975.1 Dehalococcoidia bacterium | reverse complement strand
TGAGGTCGGGAAAACGCCGGCCGACCTCTTTGGCTAGGGCGCCGACGGTTGCACCGTCCGGTAGCTCGATGTCCAGCTCCGAGGCGCCGGCCTTTTCCCTATAGCTGGCAAAGAGCCGAAGCCGGAGGTTCAAAACGGTGCGATGTGGGTTCTCAATATGCTCTGTCACTCGTGCCATTTCGTTTTCCATATTGCGGTCACGATTGTAGCACGGAGCATATCGCCGCCAACCGCTTCCCATCGTCAAGTCTCCAGGGAATCACAAACCACTTTTTGTAATCATTGACCATTTACAATGCAACAAAATATAGCTTGACACCGACATTGTGCTGTGGTAGGGTGGGGTGTCCCAACATGTCTTCAGCCGCCTCGCTGCGTCTCCCGAAGATACTAGCCCGTGGTCAAACCACGCCCTTTTTGCGTTTAGATGTCACGCTGGCCGGCCGTCTTGAGCGGCATACCCAGAGGAGTGTGAAAACACATGGTCTCTCCCGTTTTGTCGGTGGTGAATGGAGCCGATATCAAACAACGGTCTTACGCTCGCATTTCCGGTGGGCTCGCCCTTCCCAACCTGATCAAAGTCCAGATAGATGCCTTCGAGTGGTTTAAGACCACGGGACTAAAAGAACTGCTCGAGGAAATCTCCCCAATCGAGGATTTTCCTGGGGGACGGTTCGAGCTTAATTTTCTCGACCACAAATTCGGCGATCCGAAGCTCTCCGAACAAGAGTGCAGGGAGAAGGAGTCCACCTACTCCGCGCCCGTGTACGTGACCGTCGAGCTTCTCACGAAGGCGCAAGGCCCCGCGGAGGGCGAGCGCAAGCTTCAGGAGCTCTTCATCGGCGACATCCCGATGATGACCACGACGGGGACTTTCATAATCAACGGCGCCGAGCGCGTTGTCGTCAGCCAGCTGGTGCGGTCGCCGGGTGTCTACTACACCACAGTTCCCGATCTCTCTACAGGGAGGCGACTGGCCTCTGCCAAGCTCATTCCGTATAGAGGAGCGTGGATGGAGTTCGAGACCAGCAATCGCGACGTGATCTCCGTCAAGGTCGATAGGAAGCGTAAGAGTCCGGTGAGTATGCTCCTCAGGACGATGGGCTACTCGACGGACGAGGAGATTATGGAGCTGTTCGAGGACGTAGATACAGACCCCGAACACCCGTTCACCAAGACCACGATCGATAAGGACACCGGAGTAAGCAGTCAGGAAGAGGCGCTACTCGAGTTCTACCGAAGACTGCGCCCCGGCGAGCCCCCTAGTCTGGAGAACGCCAAGACTCTCCTGGAGAACCTGTTCTACAACCCCAGAAGGTACAACCTCGGCGCTGTAGGTCGGTACAAGCTGAACCGCCGGCTAGGCCTCGATACCGACCCCAACATCCGAACGCTGCAACCAAGCGACATCATCAGCCTCTTGCGGCTAATGATCCAGATCAACAACGGTGAGAAGGGTCCGGATGACATAGACCATCTCGGAAACCGACGGGTGAAGGCCGTTGGTGAGCTGATCCAGGCGCAGGTCAGGGTCGGTCTGCTGCGAATGGAGCGAGTCATTAAAGAGCGGATGACCACGCAGATAGACCCCGCTACGACGACGCCGGCGGCGCTCATCAATATCCGACCGGTTGTCGCCGCCATCAGGGAGTTCTTCGGCGGGTCCCAGCTCTCCCAGTTTATGGACCAGACCAACCCTCTGGCGGAGCTGACCCACAAGCGGAGGCTGTCCGCCCTGGGTCCTGGGGGTCTCTCGCGAGAGCGGGCAGGATTCGACGTAAGAGACGTGCACCACTCTCACTACGGTCGCATTTGTCCGATCGAGACCCCCGAGGGTCCTAATATTGGCCTGCTGGGTTCGCTGGCGACATACGCCAGGACCAATGACTACGGGTTCATCGAGACGCCGTATCGGAACGTGCACAAAGATATCCTGAGCACAGACCCAGACCTCGTCGGACGAACCGTGATGGAGACGGTCACCGGCGAGGACGGTAAGACCGTGCTAAATGCCAAAGGGGTCGTCTCGAAAGGCATCCGGACCCGGATCACCAAGCTTCCCGAAACGCGCCTCTCGGTCAAGCCCTACGTGTCTTCGGACCCCAACGACGTCGTATACCTCTCCGCAGACGGAGAGGAGGAAGTGTACATCGCCCAGGCCAACTCGCCGTTGGACGAAAAGGGCCAGTTCCTGGAAGCCAGGATCGAGACGCGTAGGGGCGAAGCCGTTCCGATGGAGCTCCCGGAGAACGTCGACTACATGGACGTTTCGCCGATGCAGCTGGTGAGCGTCTCAACGTCGTTGATCCCATTCCTCGAGCACGATGATGCCAACCGCGCGTTGATGGGCTCCAACATGCAGCGGCAGGCGGTTCCTCTAGTGCGGCCGCAGTCTCCGCTGGTAGGCACGGGTATGGAGGGTCGTGTCGCGCGGGACAGCGGTCAGGTGGTGCTGTCTAGGACCGACGGGGTCGTCACCGAGGCGAGTGGTGACAGGATCGTTGTCACCGACCCCGACGGTGAGCAGGCCGAGTACCGACTGCAGAAGTTCGTGCGAAGCAACCAGGGGACGTGCATCAACCAACGCCCGGTTGTCCGAAAGGGAAACAGAGTGACGGTCGGAGGCTTGCTGGCCGACAGTTCCTCGACTGACGGTGGCGAACTGGCTCTCGGTCAGAACACCATGGTGGCCTTCATGAGCTGGGAGGGCTACAACTTCGAGGACGCGATTATCATCAGCGAGAAGATGGTCCAGGACGACCGCTTCACCTCCATCCACATAGGGAAACACGAAGTGGAAGCGCGGGACACCAAACTCGGTCCCGAGGAAATAACTCGGGATATTCCCAACGTAGGCGAGGAGAGTCTGCGCAACCTGGACGAAGAGGGAATCATCCTGGTCGGGGCAGAAATCGGGCCCGGCGACGTCCTCGTGGGCAAGATCACCCCGAAAGGCGAAACCGAGCTGAGCGCCGAGGAAAAGCTCCTACGGGCGATCTTCGGTGAGAAAGCCAGAGACGTCAAGGACACGTCGCTGCGGGTCCCCCATGGGGAGCGTGGCAAGGTCATCGAGGTCCGCGTCCTGAGTAAAGCCAACGACGACGAGCTGTCTCCAGGCGTCAACAAGCTGGTCCGCCTCTGGATCGCGCAGACAAGGAAGGTTGCCGAGGGCGACAAAATGGCCGGACGTCACGGGAATAAGGGGGTCATTTCCAAGATTCTTCCTCAGGAAGACATGCCCTTCCTTCCCGACGGCACCCCTATCGACATTATCTTGAACCCGATTGGCGTGCCGTCTCGTATGAACCTCGGGCAGGTGCTGGAGACCCACCTGGGTATGGCGGCGAATACCCTGGGATTCAGAGCGATAACGCCCGTCTTCGATGGGGCTCAGGACGTTGGTATAGAGGACGCACTGGGCCAGGCGTGGTTGCTGGAAAAGGCGGGCGCGGTCGACCCGAGACCGGCTGATCTTGATGGTCATTCGTTGATCGACCTTGGCGTGGCGCGTGCCTGGTTGTCGAAACACGGCTTCGACTACGAAACCGTATTCAACGGGACTCCCGGTGCCTCACGCGAGGCCTGCCTCAGAATCTGGTTCAAGGAAGACATGGACCGGGACGTTTCCGACATGTCTGCCGACGACTTGAAACGGGAAGCGCTGCGACTCGATCGGGAACAGCAGATAGCAGCCCCGATCCTGGGCAAGTCGATTTTGTTCGATGGCCGGACCGGCGAGCCTTTCGACCAGCCGATCACCGTAGGCTACATCTATATGATGAAACTCAGCCACCTGGTCGAAGACAAGATACATGCCCGGTCGACGGGACCTTATTCACTGATCACCCAGCAGCCGCTAGGCGGCAAGGCCCAGTTCGGCGGACAGCGGTTCGGCGAGATGGAGGTGTGGGCGCTCGAAGCGTACAGCGCTGCCTACAATCTCCAGGAAATGTTGACCGTCAAGTCCGACGACGTCGTCGGGCGAGTAAAGACCTACGAGGCGATCGTCAAAGGAGAAGACGTAGCAAGGCCGGGCATCCCGGAATCGTTCCACGTGCTTCTTAAAGAGCTTCAGAGTCTAGGGTTGTCCATGGAACTGATGTATGAGGCGCCCGACGAACTCGCTCTCGACGACAGCTCCACAATGGCGGACGCGCAGGGCGAGCCTTCTCTGCCAACCATTGATGGGGTTCCGAGCCTCGAAGTATTGGACAATACGTCGGCGACGGCCACGGGAGAGACCAGTGGCGCTACTGAGGAAGGTGTCGACGGATCGGTAGCCGCAGGGGCTGCGACCACGGTATCTGTGGAAGCCGAGCAGTCCTCTATCGTGTCCGACGAAATGTCCCCATCGGCCGAATCGGAGGCGCTGGAAGACCAGGCGTCCTTGGACGAAGACAACGACATACCTGAGACCGATCAATCGTCCGACGAGACGGACGAAGCGGAGCCGTCGACCGACTCGGAAATGTCCGAACAACCCGCGCCAGAGGCGTCCGCCGGCGACAACGACGAGGCCGAGGAAAGCGGGCAGGCCTCAGAGGATGTCGATGGAGTTGATCAGTCGGCCGAGCCGGAGATCGTCGAACAGCCCGCGGTAGCCGCAGAAGAGGTCGAAGGAACTTCTGAGTCCGAGCCAGCCGACGAAGAAACCGAGAGCGCGGAAAGCTAGAAGAGACCGCATTCTTCAGGTCAATAAGGTACCGCAGTGAAACGCGCAGGAGCGTAAACATGGCCCAAAACGCCAATGACTTCAACGCTATCCGGATATCCCTTGCGTCTTCAGAGCAGATCAAGACGTGGTCGTATGGCGAAGTAACAAAGCCTGAAACGATCAACTATCGTACCCTTCGCCCTGAAAAGGATGGCCTTTTCTGCGAGCGCATCTTCGGTCCAACGAAGGACTGGGAGTGTTACTGCGGCAAGTACAAGAAGATCCGCTACAAGGGCGTGATCTGCGACAGATGCGGGGTCGAAGTCGCCCGCTCGAAAGTGCGGCGTGAGCGGATGGGACACATAAGCCTCGCTGCGCCGGTTGCCCACATCTGGTTCTCCAAAGGGATTCCCAGCCGGCTGGGGCTGCTCCTCGACCTCTCACCTCGGAACCTGGAGCGTGTACTGTATTTCGCCCAGTACCTGGTTACCGGAGTCAACGAGGAGCTTCGGAAGGCTGCCATCGGCGCACTTGAACAGAGGCGGGAAGACGAGATTCTGCGGCTGGAGACCGAGGCCGAAGAGAAGATCGCTGAGCTTACGGGAAGCGTTCCTGTGCAGGACTCTGACGAATCCGAGACAGCCGAAGGGGAGGAGAGCGGCGAGTCCGCCGAGTCGTCGGAGGCCGAAGGCGACGGGGACCCCGACGCCAAAGTGCAGCAGATTCGACTTCGACTAGAGCACGATAAATCCGAACTGGAGAACGAAATCGAGAGCCAGACCGACGGGTTGGAAGACCTGCGCGTCGGTCAGCTGCTCACCGAATCCCGGTATCGGGAGTCGAAGAGCCGTTACGGCGACGTATTTGACGCGGGCATGGGAGCGGAAGCCGTTCTCAACGCGCTGCGTGAACTCGACCTGGAGGCCACCAGGGAGCGACTCCAGGAGGAGGTACGCTCCACGTCGGGACAGCGCCGCAAGAAGGCGATCAAGATGCTGAGGCTCGTCGAAGCTTTTCGAAAGAGCGGCAACAAGCCCGAGTGGATGGTCCTCTCCGTTCTACCGGTTCTGCCACCAGAACTGAGGCCGATGGTGCAGCTCGACGGTGGCCGGTTCGCCACCAGCGACTTGAACGATCTCTACCGACGAGTCATCAACAGGAACAACCGGCTCAAGAGGCTGATGGAGCTGCAGGCCCCGGAGATCATCGTCCGCAACGAGAAACGGATGCTCCAGGAGGCTGTCGACGCTCTGATCGATAACGGACGGCGGGGACGCGCTGTCTCAGGTAGCCACAACCACAAGCTCAAGTCGTTGTCCGACCTTCTTCGCGGAAAGCAGGGCCGGTTCCGCCAGAACCTGCTCGGGAAGAGGGTCGACTACAGCGGCCGTTCGGTCATCACGGTAGGTCCGAAGCTCAAGCTACACGAGTGCGGGTTGCCGCGACGGATGGCGCTGGAGCTATTCAAGCCGTTCGTGATGAACCGCTTGGTGATAAACGGCTACGCCCACAACATCAAGAGCGCCAAGCGACTTGCCGAGCGGGCGAGACCTGAAGTTTGGGACATCCTCGAAGAGGTGGTCAAACAACGCCCGGTGCTTCTAAACAGAGCGCCGACTCTGCACCGGCTCGGTATACAGGCTTTCAAGCCGATACTCGTCGAGGGCGGCGCCATACAGGTACATCCGCTGGTCTGCAACGCCTTCGGCGCCGACTTTGATGGCGACCAGATGGCCGTGCACGTGCCTCTTTCGAAAGGGGCCGTACAGGAAGCCAACAAGGTCATGCTGAGCGCCTACAACATGCTCTCGCCCGGTTCGGGCGAGCCGATCGTGGCGCCGACACTTGACATGGTGCTGGGCTGCTACTACATGACGATGGTACGAGAGGATGCCCACGGCACCGGACAGCGGTTCACTAATTTCGAAGACGCATGCCTGGCCTATGAACTTGGGCATGTCGACCTGCGAGCTCTAATCAAGGTCAGGGTCGGCAACAACGGGACGGGAGAGTGGATAGATACCACGGTCGGGCGAATTCTATTCAATGACGCCTTGCCATCCGAGCTGGGATTCCGGAATCAAGAGTTTGAGAAGGGCGCCCTCAAGGACATTACCGCCGAGTGCTATCAGAGGCTAGGAAACGACAAGACGCTGGAGCTACTCGACGCGATCAAAGAGCTAGGTTTCAAGTACGCCACTAAATCGGGAGTGACCATCGCGATTAATGACATCGAAGTATCACAGGAAAAGGAAGGTATCATCGGCGATGCCGAGCAAAAGGCCGACCTGCTAGAACAGCAGTACCTCGACGGTTTGATCACGGAGGACGAGAGGTACGCGAACGCGGTCCAGATTTGGACCGATGCCAACAGTGTTCTCACCAAAGTGATCGAAGAGAACCTTCGCAACTATCGGGGCATTTACCTGATGGCTACGTCTGGCGCGAAGGGTAACATCGCCCAAATCAAGCAGATGGCTGGTATGAGAGGTCTGATGTCCGACCCGAAAGGCCGGGTCATCGATCGGCCTATCAAATCGAACTTCCGTGAGGGCCTGAGCGTACTGGAGTACTTCATCTCCACTCATGGAGCCAGGAAAGGTCTGGCCGACACTGCGCTGAGAACGGCGGATAGCGGCTATTTGACGCGAAGACTCATAGACGTTGCCCAGGAAGTCACCATAAATTCGGACGACTGCGGCACGGAAAATAGTGTCGCGATCCAGAATGTGCCGAACGAGCCCCTGGTTACTTCATTCGAAGAACGAATAAAGAGCCGCTGCGCGGCAGCGCCGGTTGCCGACCCGAAGACCGGTGAGGTGATCGTCGACGCTGGGGAACTGATCTACGAAGAAACGGCGCGGAGAATCGCGGAAGCGGGCGTGGAGCAGATCTTCGTCCACTCACCTCTAACCTGTGAGTCGGAGCGCGGCGCATGCGTCAAGTGCTACGGCGCTTCCCTCGCGACGTGGCGCCCGGTCATGATGGGCGAAGCCGTCGGAATTATCGCAGCGCAGAGTATCGGCGAACCCGGCACCCAGTTGACGATGCGGACGTTCCATACAGGCGGTATCGCCGGGCTCGCGGACATTACCAGCGGCCTCCCAAGAGTGGAAGAACTGTTCGAGGCCCGGTCTCCCAAAGGTGAGGCTGTCCTGTCGGAGATAGACGGTGTCGTGGAACTGTCGGAAACCACTGAGGGCCGAAGCATCAAGGTAGTCAGCTACGAAGAGTACGCTGATGAGTACCCACTGCCGAAGGGCTACAAAGCGGCAGTGAGGAGCGCTACGGACGTGGCTATAGGCGCTACCCTCGCCGAGCCTAAACCAACCAAGCCGAAAGGTGCCAAGAAGACAAAGAAGGACGAAGAGGCCAAGTCACTGCAAGCCGCGGACGTTGTAGCGAGGGTGTCTGGCACCGTCCATGTCCATAAAACCTCGCTAACCATCACGTGGACCGACGAGGACCATCGCGAGTATTCGATCCCCGCAGCCGCCCAGGTGATCGTGGCAAGCGGGGACACCGTATCGGCCGGACAATCGCTGACCGCGGGCCCGAAAAGCCCTCAGCAGATACTGGGGATCCAGGGGCGCGAGGCCGTCCAGCGATACTTGAACGAAGAGGTCCAGAAGGTCTACAGGGCCCAGGGTGTACCGATCCACGATAAGCACATCGAAGTGGTTATCAGCCAGATGCTGCGGAAGGTCCGAATCGACGGTCCAGGCGACACAGACCTGCTTCCGGGCGAACTGGTAGCGCGCCACAAGTATGAGGACATCAACGCCGCGATTCTCGCGGAAGGCGGCGAACCGGCCACGGCCAGCCCTGTATTGCTGGGAATCACGAGAGCTTCGTTGAACGTCGACAGCTTCCTTGCAGCCGCGTCATTCCAGGAGACCACTCGAGTTCTGACCGAGTCAGCGGTAAACGGAGACATAGATTATCTGCGGGGCTTGAAGGAAAACGTCATAATCGGAAGGCTGATTCCGGCCCGCTTCGACATGTCCGAGGAGGGCAAAGAGCGACTTGCACTTCATGAGGTTGAGAGCCAGGTGCCTGTGGGCCTGTTCGAAGATGAAGGCTTCGGGGAGAGGCGCGGGCCGTTCAGGGATGAACGGTCTCGATCTTTCGACTCCGATGATCCAATGGGAGACACCCCGATGGAGGAGATACCGTCCCTTTAGCCACCAGTCTCTAAGCTTGTAGCAATACGCAAAGAGGCCCGCGGACGCGGGCCTCTTTGCGTATTGCTCTGTCTGGCCGGTCCACACCGACGACCAGTTCCTTGACCTCAATCAATCCCCCTTGCTAGACTTGACTCATTCGTCTCCCCCGCGCGTCTCCCACGCGTTCCGAGGGTGAGTAGATTCTGGGGCGGTTAGCTCAGCGGTTTAGAGCGCTGCGTTGACATCGCAGAGGTCATTGGTTCAAATCCATTACCGCCCACCATTCTCCACCTGCACGCGATTCTCCAGAGCTGTCCAGCGCTAGCCAATTCAAAGTTTGAAGCGAACGTACCATGGATGCCATGAGGTAGAGCGTCGCACCGGGTTCTTATTCCAGAAAAGGTCAGTAGCGAACGAGAAAACCTGTAACACGATCGGCTAAGGAGCCATCGACCTCGTCGAAGGACGGCGAATTACTTCTCTTTCCTAACCTCCCGGTTCTGTTTCTCGGTCCAGCAATCTCCGTACAGCCACGTCTTGGCCCCTGATTCGATGGGATCAGCCGTCGTCGCTCCGCACTTGGAACAGTCACCCGCCAACTTCGGCATTGCCTGTGTCTCGATTGATTCGGTCACGAACCCTCCCCTCGTTGAACAGACTCACCCGCCATGGATCACTATACCGTTGCTCCTTGCGAGTCAGGTTTGTGGAACGCATTCGAATTCCCTTTGGATTCGAGTGAAGCCTGATTGGTGGAAACCCGCTTGGTCATGTGGCTCCTAGGCCACGAACATTGGGCCCACGGCGCCTTTCGAAACTCTGCCGGACGCCAAAGAAGGGACTAACAATAACTTCACAGACGTTCCTTCATACTGCGACCGTGTGTTTTCCATGTGTTCACCCCTAGTTCACCAGGGTGTTGCTACGCTCGAAGATGGGTACCCGTGGCCAAGTGACGCGGGCGAGAATGCTTCGCAGGACTGACCGGAAGGCAACTATGGCGACCTCGACCACGAAACGCCGGCGGACGGCTGTCGAAATCATCCAAAAGATCCTCGCCACGTGCGACAACGGCGGGGCAAAGAAGACTGCCATCATGTATCGCTGCAACCTGAGCTACGGGCAGCTCAGCCGGTATCTGCTGGCCCTCTCATCTCAAAAGCTCATCCGAAGGAACGAGACCGGCCGGTTCCAGATTACGCCTAAGGGAGAGTCGACGTTGAAAGACTTACTCCCCGTGGTGATGACGGTCCGGAACCTGACAAAGACGGACAGGCCGGCGCCTACACCCGTGGATGTCTAGCCGCCATATCTCTCGGCGGCATTGGCTAGTTATGCGGTACTTCCGACTTCTGTGTGCGGCCCTACCGGAACAGTCGGCCTCGCCACGGTGCGTTGACACAGCTTGGAGCCAACGGAAAACGGGAAAAATGCAGCCCGAACCAGCGCCTCACGCTCCCGAAGCCGCCGCTTGTTACTGCAACGGTGAATAGTCTGTCGGAGAGAGAATCGTATTGAAGACTCTCTCGACAATTGGGCCGTCTGCCTCGGTCTCCGCTCTGACGTCTAGCCACTCTGGATCGGAACGGAACTGGTTCCAAGCGCGCGCCCTTTGCTCATGGCTTTTGAATGCGACAATGTAGATCAGCCGATCGCTGAAATCTCCAGCGTCGGCGGTCCAATATCCGACGTTCTTGATACCGCAGCGTTCGAATATCTTGATGGTGTGGTTACGGAACCTGTCGTGCACCTGTCCTAGCTTGCCCGGCGCTGCCTCGTAAACACGGTATTCGTAGATCACGGGTTCCTCCTGAAGTGATTGTGCCGCCGCAAGCTTATCCCAGCCGGGAGGGGCCGTCGAATGGTGCGCGTCTCACTTTCAGGTCGGTGACAACCTGAGAGGGCGAAACGTTCCGGGCGCGGTGCCCGTTTGACCGGGCGCTGGCCGACCCGGTGCCGACTCTGGACAGGGGACAACGACGGTCATGACTTGATCGAGGCGGTCGAATAGCTCGTCGGCTGCGCTTGAAGGGATTCCACGTGGAGCGTACCATCGTGTGGACCGCATCCTGCGTCAGGATGTTGGAACCGAGATATTGGAGGAGAGCTGTTGTCAGCCCGAGGTTACGTCCTGGTCGTGGTCACAGCAGGTAGGATGGGCGACGTATCCGAGAGATTGTCGACCATACCGGAAGTCAAATGGGTCGACAGAGTGATCGGCCCGTACGACGTCATAGCGGTTCTTGAAGCTCCGGATCTGACTGCGATCGGGGACTTGCTAACTCATCACATCCATAAAATCGATGGAATCGCTCGAACCGTAACCTGCATGGCCATAGAACAGGATTGGGACTAGGCGGGACCCTGGATCTCAGAGTCGGCGGTCTGGTTTCCAAAGAGATTTTTTGCAGGCGAATAGCCGTAGTTCCCCACGGGACTGATCTGGAACGGAGACAGCAATGAAGATCAGTTTGTCGCTTCTTCCCCGGCGAGACCGGTTCTTTTTCTTATTGCACCAAAGCACGCAGAACATCCAAAAGGTCGCGATACGGTTCCAGGACCTCATGGAGAACTTCGACAACGTGCCCGCCAGGGTCGGGGAAATCAAAGAGCTTGAGGAGTTCGGGGACCAGATAATCCACGACATAACGCACTCCTTGCACAGGACGTTCGTCACACCTCTCGACAGGGAAGACATCCTGGGCCTTGCGGGGAGTCTTGACGACGTCATCGACGCGATCGACGAGGCGGCCCAATACACACTTGCGTATAGGATCCAGAAGCCGACCGAATACGCCCGCCATCTGGCGACGATCATCGTGAGTTGCGCCGACGAGCTTGAGCGGGCAGTCGGTCTACTTGGCGCCCGCGGCTCTAAACTCAGGGAAATACTCCCAATTGCGGTCGAGATAAATCGCCTTGAGAACGAGGCGGACAAGGTACTGAACCGTGCGATGGGCGAGCTATTCAATGATGGTCACGCCGTCATCGACATTCTCAAGTGGCGAGATGTCTACAATGATATGGAAGAAGCGACTGACCGTGCGGAGGACGCCGCGAATGTCCTGGAGGGCATCGTTCTCAAACACTCCTAGAGCTTCGTTGTCGGGCGGCGCTGACGTGACCTCATTGGGCACCGGGCCGATCCGATCAACTGTAGTCAGCCATTCATGTTCGACCAAACCTCTCTAACCTTCCTTGCGTTCGTCATAATCATAGCTCTGGTATTTGAGCTGTCGAACGGTTTCAATGATGCGGCCAATGCCATCGCGACTGTCGTGTCAACTCGGGTGATGTCCCCGTTGACGGCGGTCCTAATGGCCGCCACCATGAACTTCCTTGGGGCTGTCTCCGGAACCGCGGTCGCCAAGACCGTGGGAAAGGGTGTCGTCGATCCCACGATTCTGACGGGTGGAGACGGGCTCTTGGCTGTTGCCGGCGGCACGGCGGCTGCGGCCGTTTGGGTGTTCACTGCAACTCGGTTTGGGATGCCCGTTAGCGGCAGCCATAGTCTCATCGCGGGAGTGGCGGGAGCCGGGATAGCTCACTCCGGATGGGGTGTACTCGTGGCAGATGGGATCACCAAGATCGCCAGAGGCCTGGTGTTTTCACCGATACTGGGCTTCTTGGGTGGGTATCTGATCATGCTGGGAATCTACTGGGCTTTCCGCGCGGCGACGCCTGCGGTCGTCTCTGCGGTTTTCGGCAAAGCCCAGATGGCCACCGCCGCTGCCATGGCATTCAGCCACGGCTCGAATGATGCTCAAAAGACCATGGGAATAATCACGTTGGCTTTGGCCGTCTTCTATGACTGGGAGGGCCAGGGCATACCGTTCGAAGTGCCCTGGTGGGTAATCGTCGTCTCGGCGGTAACAATGGGGATTGGTACGTATCTAGGTGGCCGAAGGGTGATTCATACCTTGGGTGTTCGCATAGTCACCATGAGACCGCCTCACGGGTTCGCCGCGGAAGGCGCTGCGGCCAGCGTCATCGAGTTGGCAACACGATCGGGCATCCCAGTCAGCACCACTCACGTCATCACGTCCGCGATCCTCGGTATGGGGTCGACCCGTCGCCTTTCGGCAGTGCGTTGGGGGGTAGCCAGGGAGATCGTGTTCGCCTGGGTCCTCACGTTTCCGGTGGTCAGTCTGTTAGGCGCCGCCGGGTTCTATCTGTTCCGTCTGGCGAGCTGAGTCCTCTGCGGTTCGGGACCCACAGACTCGAGGGGCCCCGACCCCGGGCGGCGAGCAGTCAGGTGTATCTTGTATCAGGTTCGAAATGCGTCTGCTTTTCCCACCGTACCGTGCCTATTCTGCGCACATTGGCCCTTCAGTGGCTATAGTGGAAGCCGGTCGTGGAACACCTCGACGCGTCTACGGTGGGTTGGAGAAGGTGGTACCCCTGGCCGGACTCGAACCGGCGACACACGGTTTAGGAAACCGTTGCTCTATCCGCCTGAGCTACAGGGGCGGGTCGACTCTGGTTTCACAGTCCCTCGACGTCTTGGCAAACCCGCAGCTACGGACCAGAGGCGCCAATGACGGAAACATAGTAGCTTATCGGCGGGAGCCCTGCCAACGACGACGTGCTAGGCTCGGGTTCCGAGCACGTATTCCTGCCAGGATGGACCGCGCAGGCAGGAGCAAGAGTCCCTGTGGCGAGGCCGTACTTCCAGCCTGTTTTCTTGCTCAGCAATCCCCCATGTCCCGTTCCACGGGACACCATGAATGATGAAAAGGGCCGGAGTCTTACCCCTGCCCCCTTTGGGGTAAGGTTGGGAAAGGGGACAAAGCCAGCCTTCGGACACCTCATGTTCAGAGGAATTCGCGGCAGGTGAGAGACTGAAGCCTTAACTACACCGAGACCCTTGACACGAGGTGGGTACCGTTCCTAGACTCCCCGCGTGCACTCTCGCACGGAGATATGTTCCTATGTCCTTTAGATTGCTCATCGTTTCTACTGGCCCTTCCGGCGAACCTAATAAGGGCTTTCACTACGAGCAATGGCCCCGCAGGCTGGCCGAAGCCGTTCCCGGAATCGAAGTCGATATCGCCAACACGACGGACGAGGCCGAGATTCTCATCGAGAACGCCGACGCCGCGTTCGGTTACGTTCTGCCTCAGGTCTTCGTACGAGCCAAGAAGCTGCGTTGGATCGCCTCCCCGCACGCGGGGCCGCTGGCGGGGTTTTACCATCCGGCCCTCATCGAGAGCGATGTCGTCGTGACCAACACACGCGAGATATTCAACGACCATATAGGCACGCATATTATGTCTTTCGTACTCGCCTTTGCCCGAGGGCTTCATAGGTACATTCCGAGCCAGCAACGACGGGAGTGGCTGCGGCCTGCAGTGAAGCCCGTCCACCTACCCGAGGCTACTGCCGTCATCGTTGGAGTGGGAGGAATCGGCAGCGAGACTGCCAGATTCTGCGCGGCGTTCGGGATGACGGTCGTAGGTATAGATGCTCGCAGGACCGACGTGCCCCCTGGAGTCGCCGAGCTGTTGCCGGCCGATGCTCTCGCGGAGGCGCTCCCCAGGGGCGATTTCGTCATAGCAACGGTTCCTGAAACACCCGAGACGCGGGGCATGTTTCGTACCGAGCAATTCAGCCTTATGAAGGAGAGCGCGTTCTTCATCAACATCGGGCGGAGAGCAAACGTCATACTGGACGATCTGGTTGCTGCGCTTGAAAGCGGGACGATCGCCGGCGCCGCTCTCGATGTCTTCCAGATCGAGCCGCTGCCTGAAGACCACCTTTTGTGGACGGCTCCGGGTATGTTAATCACGCCGCACGTCGCTGGGGAGGGCCCCTACCTCGAGGACCGGCGCACGGATTTGCTCGTTGAGAACTGTGTCCGCTTCAGCGAGGGAAAGCTACTAAAGAACGTAGTGGACAAGAAGCAGTGGTTCTAGCTGCCGAAGTGCCCCCGGCGGGACTCGAACCCACGCACCCGGCTCCGGAGGCCGGTGCTCTATCCACTGAGCTACGGGGGCCTGCCGCACTCGAATATAGCAGAGCGGCGTACTCCGAACAACCCGAAGCGGTCCCTGCGGGGGACCAACGTCGACCGCTCGCGCGCAGCTGTGGGCGGCAGGCCTCGGGGCCCGTCGACGCCGGAATCATGGGACACAAGGCTGGATTCGCCTGTATCGTGCACATAGGGGGTTGACAACCCATGGGCTGGTGCATATCATTAGCGCGCTCAAAGCTAGGCGTCGCTGAACAATCAGCGGAGTGTCTGTTTGCGAGCTAGGTTTTGGCCGGAATGAGGAAACTCGTGAGAGGGGCTCAAATGAGAATGTATCTTCCCCGAAGTGGCGTGTTGATGGCGATCTTAGTATCGCTGGTTGGATTTCTTTTCTTAGCCGCATGTGCAGGCGAATCAGGCAAGCCGGGCCTTCCGGGTGAGCCTGGTAACCCCGGTAATCCGGGTGCGCTGGGACCGGAGGGCGCTCCAGGGCCGCCAGGGGCGCCGGGCCTTCCTGGCCTTCCAGGTAACCCAGGTAACCCAGGTAACCCAGGCAAACCAGGCAAACCAGGCAATCCGGGACTACCTGGCGACCCGGGTCTTCCGGGCCCACAGGGACCTGTTGGAAAAGCCGGGGTTTCGCCTGGTGCTGGCCTGGTGGTCGAGCCGTCGCAGTTCTACCTTGGTGATACGGTCACGATAGCGGGTTCCGGTTTCCAGAAGTTCGAGCCGGTCGGCGTCTCGATCAACTATGGAGGCGGCAACCAGAAAGCGACCGTAGGAACGTTCATCGATTCCAATGGTGGCGGCGCGTGGAAGATCGTGCTTGATCCGATAAGGGATGCCGGTACCGTCAGCGGTAGAGTAAACCAGCTCGTCGAATCAGGGATTGTCACGATCCTTGCAAGAGGCGCCGACGGCAGCGAGGCAAGCGCGCCCGCGGTGATACTGGGTAACGCGCCACCGCTCCCAGAGCCGCCACTCGACACCGCCCCTGTACTCGTCCCCAATACCGACGCCAGTATGGTGGTCATACCGCAGATCGCGGCGGTCGGTGATGAAGTCACGATATATCTTGCTGGCTTCCGGCCTGACGAAAGGACGACAGTCAACAGGATCACGGGTGCTAGAGCCGACCGACCGACCGGCCTTGCCTGGTCGAACATAGGGTCGGGGTTCCCCAATGAGAGCGGGGCCTTCTCCGTCACCTGGACGGTAGACCAGGACCCGGGCGTCATTTCGCTCAAGGCGACCGGTACTGCCGGTACTAACGCTACCGCACCGCTGGTCATCGTCGCAGAGAAGTAGACCAAGAAGCTACTACTTTAGGTAGAGCAGAGTTAAAGGGCCTTGTGCACGGCGCACAAGGCCCTTTCTTTGTGTATGTCGCAAGAGGGGAAGCACATGAGGCCTTCAGAGACGAGCTTCAAAAACTAGAACGGCTCTGTACTATGCTATCTGTTGAGGGACGGACCCCGCTGGTCTGTCCCTTGTCTTTTGAGGTGGAACAGTCTCCCGTTCTGGAGTACCGCCGCAGATAAGAGAGTGGAACAGTATCCTCGTCCCGAGTACCACCCCACCAGATAGGAGATGGAACATAATGGATGAAAACGGAATAAATGAACAACGACCTCTCTCCGACGAACATCCCGACGCCAGTTCGTAGTAGCCCTTTGGCGGACTCAACGCAAGCTTGTGCAAGCGGGAAAGGGGTTTGTTGGAAGCTCTTAGAGCAGAACTAACGGCCTTGTTGCATGGCGCACAAAGCCGTTAGTTCTGCCGACGTCGTGGGAAGGGGAGGCCGGAGTGTGTCCCGGTTTGATATCCGGCGTTCTAAACTCACTCATCGTGTTGTGGTGCGGGGCTGCCTCACCCGGCTATCATGTCTGTTCCAGTGGACTGAGGCTGGTGTTGGGTGAAGGGTGGGCTCGTGTCAGATAGCTGGCCCCCTCGACCGTCGGAGCGGAAACTCCCGAGTGGAACTCCTTTATCGGAACGTCGGTCCCAGTCTCGCGGACGGAGGAGTGTTGGGTGGACGCGTGGGGTTGGCCCGATTACCCGGAGCGGCCGACGTCTTCGCTGTCCCGGACGACGCGCAGCTTCTTGGGGCGTCGTCCGACCGTCGAAATGACTTCTACGTGCAGACCGTCGTAATCCACTCGGTCCCCTGCCGCCGGAATCTTGCCGAGGTGCTGGTAGACGAACCCGCCGATGGTATCGAAGCCGTCGCCTTCGATGTTGATGTCCAGGAGTTGATTCAGTTGATCGAGTCCCGTGCGTGCGTCCATGACAAACTCGACTTCGCTGATCGTCTCTAGCTCCGGCTCTCCTACATCGAACTCGTCCTGAATCTCTCCGACGATCTCTTCCAGCAGGTCTTCGATTGTCACGAGGCCGGAGACGCCGCCGTATTCGTCGACGACGATGGCCATGTGAACGCGCTTTTCCTGTATGTCGTTGAGTAGCTCTTCGAGGTTCTTGGTTTCTGGAATGAACATCGCCGGGCGAATCATCTCTTCATTGAGTAGGCCTCGGGAGTCGCCATTGCGGTCGAGGTTCAGTAAGACCAATACGTCGCGAACGTATGCGACGCCCTTGACAACGTCCAGATTCTCCTCGTACACGGGGATTCGGCTATGGCCGGAGTCGACCATCGTTTCGGCAACCTGTGTCAAGGGTGTCCCCAACTCGATGGCCACGATGTCCAGGCGAGGCACCATGATCTCGCGAGAGGTAGTCTTGTCCAGCCGGACGACGCCCCGGATCATTCTGGCTTCACGGTCATCCAACATTTGTGGGGTATCGTCCGCGATGCCCAGATCCAACGACGCCGCGTTGCTTGAGGACGAGTCGTTGGCGTCAGTGTGATTACGTCGGACCGCCTGGTTGTTGAGTGCCATGACCGGCTTCAGCAACTGCGCAAGAGCCCGGACGCAAGGGGCGATGGCTAGCGCCATGGTCTCCGGTGAGATTGTGGCTATAGTCCGCGATGCTACGTGTAGGCCGCCCGCTACCAGCAATGACCCGAGGCCTGCCAGAGCGATGATGCCCCAATTGTCCCAACGGCCTATAACGAGAGCTGCCACGGCAAACGAGGTTGAACCGAATAAAACAAGCTTCAGAATCGAGACGACGCCGGCGGGCCCGGCCGGCATGGTGTGCAGGCTCTCGAGAGCTACAGAGCCACGTACCTGCTCCGCCACCAGAAGCTGAACTCGTTCCTTCCTTACTATCCGGAGGCTGGCTTCCGCGACAGACGAAAGGAAGAAGCCCACCACTGAGGTGGCCAGGATAATCCAGGCTAAACTACTATCGCTCTCCAATTATGGTACCTAGACACAAGGCCAGGTTGTTGCCACGGCGTCTTACGGCTTTCGCGACTGCCGGGCTATAGCCATGTCTGCACGCTCTGTTACGGGAACGCTGGCATCGGAGTCTGGCAAACCGCCCCGCACAGGGGCCCTCGCGGGTACGCCGTAAACCAGCGTGTCCGGAGGTACGTCCCTTGTCACGACGGCGCCTGCTCCTGTCTCGGACCGATCGCTGAGTTGCACCGGCGCCACCAGCATCGTGCCCGAGCCGACCAGGACGTCATTCCCGATCATCGTTTCCTTCTTGGTTGGTGTGCCGTCGTAGTTACACGTCACCGTGCCGGCGCCGATGTTCACATTTGTCCCGATAGTCGCATTGCCGATATAGCTGAAGTGACCGCACCTGGTGCCGGCCCCCAGGTGGCTGGCCTTGATCTCAGCCGAGCTCCCAACGTGGACATGGCTCTCCAGATGACTGCCCGGGCGGATGTGGCTGAAAGGCCCGACTGTCACTTCGTGTTCCAGTACCGAGCTCTCGACGACCGCGCCTTCGACGCGCGAACCGGCACCGATTGTCGAGTCGTCGATGGTGGCGTTTGGACCTATCTCGCAGCCGGTGCCGATCCGGGCGGCACCTCTGATATGGGTGTTCGGATGGAGGATGACGTCTTCGTCGAGCTCAACCGCGAGGTCCAGGTACACCGTGGAAGGGTCGACCATGGTCACCCCGGCCAGCATCCAACGTTCTCTCACTTGCCGCCGTAGCTCTGCTTCGGCGGCTGCCAGTTGGGCCTTCGTGTTCACGCCGAGGGCTTCCCAGCCTCGCTCGGTTTGGAGGGACTCCACGACCTCACCCTTTCGCGACGCTACTGAAACGAGGTCTGTAAGGAACACCTCCCCATTTGCCGATGGTCCGAGGGTGCCCAGGTTCGGCCACAGCCACGAGGACCGGAAACAGTAGACGCCGGCGTTCACCTCGCGGATAGCGCGAGCCGTATGATCGGCGACGGCCTCTTCCACGATCGTTGAAACAGAGCCTGACTCATCTCGGACAACACGACCGAGGCCGCTTGCGTCGTCCGGAGTCGCGGTGAGCAGTGACACCGAGGCGTCGGAGTCGAGATGACGGCGTAACAACTCTTGGATGGTCTCGGGGCGAATCAGGGGTACGTCGGCGGACAGGACGACAATGTGGTCGGCTCCCTGCAAGAGTGGTTGTGCTTGAAGCAGGGCGTGGCCTGTACCCAGTGCTTCTTGCTGGACAGCGTAGTCTACGTCGTCGCCGAGGAAATCCTTGACCGGCCTGTGTGTGTCCGGTCCGACGACCACGACAATCTGATCGAGCTGCGATCTCGTAGCCGAATCCACAACGAGGCGGACCATTTCGGTGCCACACAGGCGGTGGAGCACTTTGGGAATCCGCGACTTCATCCGCGTTCCTTTGCCCGCCGCAAGTACCGCCGCCGCCGAAGTTACCATTGCCAAAAAACAAGCGCCCAAGCCCAATCTACGACCGGGGTCGCGGCGCCAACACGTCCTTTTATACTATTGTGGTAAGTCCCACCGGGCGTTCATGGTAGCAACGAGTCTGACGAGGTGTCAAGGTGAATGGCTATCGGGGAGTACGTTTTCCCCATCCCACCGTTGTCGCCCCGTCGAGTGTAGACACTGCACCAAAACCTGGCATATCCTATCGCTCCGGCGGGGGTACCCGTCCTAGACGTATCTTCCGATATTCCTCAGGAGTTGTCATTGGCGAAGTATAAGGTTGTTACCCAGGCCATGGCAGGCCCCTACGCCGCCTTCGAGGAGGCGTCTCATGACCTGGAGATAGAGGCGCTGACGCCGATTGGGGCCGAGCTGGTCGTAGTGCCGGCCGGCAAGGACGACGAATTCGTCGAAGAGGCGCGAGACGCCGACGCCATAATTGCCGCGCGCAACACCATCTCAAAGGCGGTGATCGACGGCCTGGAGAAGTGCAAGATTATCGCTATGGGAAGTGTGGGGGCGGACAGGATCGACGTCGCCGCGGCTACAGCGAGGGGCATTCCGGTCACCAACGTACCAGACGTCTTCATCGATGAAGTCGCAGACCACGCGATGATGCTAATCCTGGCTACCTATCGCCGGTTGACCATCATCGACAGCATGGCCCGGGATGGTCGTTGGAAAGAGGGGCGGCCGCTCCTGTACGGGTATCCGCGGTTAATGGGCCAGACTCTCGGGCTGATCTCTTTTGGCAACGTCTCCAGGTCCGTCGCGGCGAGGGCCGCGCCCTTCGGCCTGCACATCGTCGCCTTCGATCCTTACATTGGGGAGCTGGCCATGACGCGGGAGCGTATTGAACCGGTCGGGTTGACCGAGCTCCTGCAACGGTCCGACATCGTGTCGATGCATGCACCGTATACCTCCGAAACACACCACATGATCGGGCAGGATCAGTTCCGGCTGATGAAGCCTCACGCGGTCTTCATCAACACCGGCCGTGGCGACACCGTCGACGAAGTGGCACTGATCCGAGCCCTTGAGGAACGATGGATCGGCGGTGCCGGGTTAGACGTACTCGAGAAGGAACCCCCTGACCAGGACAACCCACTGCTCAAGATGGACAAGGTTGTCCTTACGCCTCATGCGGCCTCGGCCTCGTCCCGCATGGAGCCCGAGCGGCGCAGGCGCGTTGGCCGCGAGATAGCGCTCGTACTCTCGGGTCGCTGGCCCAGGGCCTGTGTGAACCCTTCTGTGCTCGAAGGGTCAGGGCTTCGACGCTGGCGTCCTCACCCTATGGAGTGAGGGTGGGGCCCTTTGGGGCGAACGGATGTGGCTAGCAGGCCGGTAGTCGGGCGAGTCCCCATGATATGGGGCAGTGGTGAGTGTGCGCTGGCTGTTGCACCTCACAGCCGGGCGTCGAACAATGGTCCGTCTAGCTTTATCCCGGCTTCTCGTCCGAACCGTCTTTCTGGGGAGTCTCGTCGAGGAGTTGCCTGAGTTCTTCCTTGGCTTTTCTGATCTGGTCGACCTTGTTGGAGATACTATCGAAGAGATCTCTCCGGGCGTTGATCCCCTCTCCGATCAGGTAGGCGGCAGATTCGGACCTGCTGTTGACGACCCCGGCTTCGACCAGGTCGTCCAGCCAGGCGAGGCTCTCTTTGTTGAGCCGTACCATCACAACACTGTTGCGGGCCGATAGAGCCTCTTGAAGCGTCTCTTTGAGGTTTGCGCCGAGGGACTCAGCTCCGGTGCGTCGTATGGCCTCACGAGCCACCGATTTGGCTTCATCCACAATTATCTCTATGCCTTCGACGAGCCGCTTCTTGTCTGGTTCTTTGTCGGTCATTCTTGATCCTCTTCCCCGGAGACTTACGCGTAAGTGTACATATATATTACGGCGGTGTCAAGACTTCGATTGTCCGAATTCGCACGACGGCTCAGAACGGGTATCATAGGACAAGGGACTGTTGCCGTGCAGTCGCTAGAGATTGACGAATCTGGAGGTACCGTGGAACGAGCAGACAGCAGCGAGCCACCGGTCGCTGCTCCGGAGGTTGCGCCGCCAGAGCATTCTGGCGAGAGGACCGGGGTCCCTCTGTATCGGGACGGGCTTCTGATAGCGACGGTCGTGACGGTCTTCGTCGTAGACCAGGTCAGCAAGCTCGTTGTCAAGAACTCTCTGCGACCTTACCAATCGTGGCCGAGAGAGGGGTTCTTCCGAATAACCCACGGCACTAACTCGGGCACGGCGTTCGGACTATTCCCAGATCAGACCATATTCTTGATCTTCGCGTCGTTTTTCGCGATCGGGTTCCTCTTCTACTTCTACCGCACACAAGCCATACCGAGCGTGTTCCTGAGGCTGGCGATCGGACTTCAGCTCGGTGGGGCGTTCGGGAACCTCCTTGACCGTGTGAGGTCAGGCGAGGTGGTGGACTTTATCGACGTTAGCTGGTGGCCCATCTTCAACCTGGCCGACTCGTCGATCATGGTTGGCATAGCCTTGCTGGCTACGGCCGTCCTGTTTGGCCGGGACACGATCGAGTCGGCCGAGACCCCCGACGAGTCGGACGAACCAGATGGGCCCGACTGATGCGTGCGCCGCCGGATCGGACTAGGGCGCGTGAAAGCTATACGGTCACCGTCGACGAAAAGGGGCAACGGCTAGACAAACTCCTCGCCGCGACCTTTCCGGGACTGTCTCGTTCGCGCCTGCAAAGGCTGATAGCTGACGGCAACGTCACGGTGGACGGAGTGTCCACGAAGTCCTCCTCGCGTCTGGCCGAGGGACAGACGCTTCGCCTCACGG
>CAUZJF010000005.1:0-22995 GCA_963579975.1 Dehalococcoidia bacterium | reverse complement strand
TCTTGACTTCGCCCATGGTCAAGAGGGTACAGGGTTTGGGGAACGGGGTACAGATTTTTTGGCGAGCCGGCGGGCGTGGCCGGCTCTTAAACGCGACGCCTATTCAGCGTCGACGGCTGGGTCGGGCCCCGGGTCGCTGCCTTCGGCGGCAACGTCCAAGCGGCCCATATAGTGGACTCACCCTTCGAGGTGTATCTCGTGCAACTCGGACGGCAGTCCGTAGTGGCGCAACCGCATGAGGGTCGTTTCGCTCTCCGGTATCAGCGATACCTAGACAGTGCTGGAGCCCGGCGGGACTGCCTGGCTTTCGCCCTCCCAGCCCCACGTGAACACGATGCGGCTGGGCGGCGTGATCTCGGACGTATTCGCCCCTGGCCACGTCCCGTCCGTTGACGTTGACGTGATAGACGCCGTCGGGCTGGGCGTCTAGGGTCGCGGTGATGCCCTTCCACCGGACCATCAGCTCGGGGTCGGTGAAGAATGGGAATATGGTCTCCGGCTTGGCCTGAATCCGGACCTCGTGCTGGACCGCGTTCTCACCGGTCGTCGCCATTGTCTTGTCTCCTTCGTTCCTTGGCGTCCGACACATTCTTGAGAACGGACAGCCGGTCGCTCCAGAATTCGTCGAGGAACGCCGTGAGCTCGGCCAGGCCCTCCGGACGGGACTGGTACAGTCGGCGTGTGCCTGCCTTGCGGACCGACACCAGGCCGGCGTCCGACAGCACCCTCAAATGCTGTGAGATGGCGGGCCGGGTGACGTCGAAGTGGGAGGCGATCTCTCCGGCGGAGAGCTCCGACCCGCGTATCACCCGAAGTATCTCCAGCCGCCGTGGCTCGGCGATGGCTCGCAAGGCTGCCTCGATCATGGGCTTAATGTTAGCATAGGCTAACGACAGTGCCTACTTACTGATACACAGGACCTGTCTCGCGGACTGGTGATTCGTTGAGAGACCGATCAGAACGAGGTGTAGCCGCCGTCGACGGGGAGCGAGACGCCTGTTACGTAGTCGGATGCCTTGCTCGCCAGGAAGATGGCAGCACCGGCCATGTCGGCCGGTTCGCCCCACCGGCCGTGCGGTATCCGAGACTTGATGGAAGAGTAGCGCTTTGGGTGATCGCGCTTTATGCCGGCCGTAAGCCTGGTGTGGATCCAGCCGGGGAGTATCGCGTTCACCTGGATGTTGTCCTTCGCCCAGGATAGGGCGAGGCTCTTGGTGAGCTGCACGACCCCTCCCTTGCTTGCCGCGTAGGACGCCACCCAGTCGCTCCCAAAGACGGAGGTCATCGAGCCTATGTTTATGATCTTCCCGCCTCCGGCGCGGACCATCAGCGGATGGACTTCCCTGGCGCAGAGGAAGGTGCCTCGTAGGTTGGTGTCGTGGACCTGGTCCCACTCGTCCACTGTTACGTCCTCGGGGGCCTTGCGTATCACAGTACCGGCGTTGTTGACGAGAATGTCGACGCGTCCGAACCGCTGGGCGACCTGACTGATCGCGCTGGACACCGAAGTCTCACGGGTGACGTCCAGCGATAGTCCCATGGTTTTGACGCCAAGCTTGCCGATTTGGTCCAGCGCGTCGGCGGTCTTGCTTTGGTCTCGGGCCGCCACGGCGATCCCGGCGCCGGCTTCGGCGAGCCCCATGGCGATGCCCAGGCCGATTCCGCCGTTGCCGCCGGTTACCAACGCGACTTTGCCGCTTAGATCAAACATCTTGTTCCTATCTGCCAGGCAGGCGATCCTACTGAGAGTAGTGAGGCGTGTGAGGGCGAGGACCGCAACGGCGTCCTCGCCGACGCCGGGCTCGCCTCTAGTCCTGGTACCGAGCGCCTTGCTCGGCTCCAGTCAGCATGCCGCCGTCTCGCATCTCCAGGACTTCGTCGGCCATGCCGAGAAGTGCGGCGTCGTGTGTGGCGGCTACGACACTGACACCTTGTTCCTGGACCATCTCGGAGAAGAGACCGAAGATGGCGGTAGCGTTGACGGAGTCCAGCTCGCCCGTCGGCTCGTCGGCCAGGATCAGAGGTGGCTCTGTCACGACGGCCCTGGCGATTGCCACCCGCTGCTGTTCTCCGCCGGAGAGCTCGTAGGGCCGGTGGCTGGACCTGCCGGTAAGACCCACCATCTCCAGCGCCTCTTTCGCGCGGCGCTCGCGGTGTCTTATCGGGGCGCCTGAGATCCTGAGGGGCAGTTCGACGTTCTCAAACGCGGAAAGCAGCGGGAGCAGGCCGAAGGACTGAAATACGAACCCGATCTTGTGACGCCGGATCTCGGTGAGCTCTCCCGCGCTCATGGTTGCCATGTCCTTGTCTTCGAACAGCACCTTGCCGGACGTCGCTTTGTCGAGGCCGGCAAGGAGGTTGAGCAGGGTTGTCTTGCCCGAACCCGACCTCCCCACGATCGCAATGAATCGACCTGCATGCACCTCCATGTTCACGTCGTGTACGGCGGTAATCGTCTCGGCCCCTACCTCGTAAGAGCGCCCCAGGTCGATCGCGGTCACGATAGAATTGTTGGAGTTAGTCAACCCTATCGTCTCCTACAATCGTGATTTTGCCATTTTCCAGAATCACTCTGGCCTTGTCCTTGATCTTTAGTCTGTCCAGGTACTCTCTCGGGATCTGGACGCGGCCCGCACCGTCCACGACGTTAAACTCCTCTAGCACGTCGCCCTCGCCGGCCGCCGCGCGCTCGAAGCTGACCTTTCTCCGAATCTCCGTCGAAGTCTTGCCGTCGCGGATCAAGACTACGCGGCCCACCTTGTAGGCGATGTCGGGGTCGTGAGTGACAATCATTATGGTGGTCGACATCTCGACGTTGACTGAGTTGAACAGGTCGAGGATCTCGCTGGCCGTGGCGTTATCGAGCTCTCCTGTGGGCTCGTCGGCCAGCAGCAACGGCGGGTGGTTGGCAAGCGCTACGCCGATGGCGACGCGCTGCTGCTCACCGCCGGAGAGCTTCTCGGGGGTGTGGCCCATGCGGTGGCTCAACCCCACCAGCTCCAGCAGCTCTTCCGATCGGGTCTTGCGCTGTTTCGTCGACAGGTTGCTCAACATCATCGGAAGCGAGACGTTCTCCAGGGCCGTCAGGTAGGGGAACAGGTTCCTGCTGGTCTGCTGCCAGACGAATCCGACCTCGTGCCGGCGGTACTCCTCGACCTCCTTCCCACGCATCCGAAGAAGATCCTTGTCGCCTACCGACACCTTACCTGCCGAGGGAGTATCGTAGCCGGCCAGTATGTTCAGGAACGTGGACTTGCCGCTGCCGCTGGCTCCAACTATCGCGACGATCTCGCCCCGGTCGACAACCAGATCGAGACCGCGAAGTGCTACGACTTCCAGGTCGGCAATCTTGTATATCTTGAAGAGGTCTTCGCATACGATGTATGCGTCCTGTCGTGCCATCTGCATTCCTTGTATCACGGCTGTCAGGTCGTAGCTACGCCGTAATCACATCTCCCCAAGTCGCATGATCCGCTGCAACGAAATCCGTTGGACTAACCATATCAGGCCCAGGCTAATTACGGCGAACACCGCGATCATGGCAGTATAGGTCAGCAGCAGTGCCCCCCAGTTAACCTCCAAGACGAAAGGCGGAACCACCCGGTCTCCCCAGTCGTCGTGCCCCAGGAAAGGCATGATGGTCGCACCCAACCTTCCCCCCATCCAGGTGCCGAGGGCCATGCCGACGGCTATCACGAGAGTCTGCTCCAGCCAGACCATCGTGACCAGCTGCCTCAGCGAGAATCCGACCGTCCTCAGCAGGGCGAATTGCAATTCACGGCTCCGGAAAGAGACATAGGCGTGGACCAGGAATCCGAGACAGCTCAGTATCAGAACCGCGGCGAAGGCGATGAAAAGGAGGGCCCGCCATCCCGCGCTCACCAGAGGGTCGACCTCCGAGTCCGCCAGCTTTCCCGCCCTGTCGTTGATGGACGTCACGGAAAAGCCCGTCACCTGGCCGAGCCCCTGGAGCAGCTTCTGCCGCTCGAACTCGTCTGTAACGTCGGTGGAAATCCACACGCCGTTTGGCTGCAGCTCGCGGTTCAACGTACCCACGTTGGCGAACGTCGTCAACGTCTCCATATCAGAGATGAGGTACTTGTGGCCGGTCAAGACCATTGTAGGGAACATCTCGATGATGCTGACGAGTCGGACAGGGACCTTCAGCCCCGATACCGTGACGTCGAACTTGTCCCCCGCCAGGTGGCCCGAGGCCTTGGCGAACGTTTCGCTGGCCAACACGGGTACCCGCGACCATTCCGGCCCGTAGGAGATGCCGTGTCCTACTAGAGAGCTCCCCCGGGACCAGGTAAAGGCGACGGAGCTGCCGCCGTTCACGGTCATGTCGGACGAACGTAAGATGTCGGACTCCGCGTCGGTGTTGGTCCTGATCACGGTCCAGGAATCGGGGTCGTCGAAAGACTCGATGATCTCTTCGCTGACGCCCTCAGTCCCAATCAGTCCGATCCCAACAAAGATGTCGTCGAGAATCACGGTGCCGGGTACGAGTCCACCCACTCCCCGCCGTTCGTGGACCATAAGGGAGACGAGCCTGAACGGCGGCTCTCCGTTCGGCAAAGACGCTGCCATACCCGACCAGCTGTCCGACTCAAGGCGCCCGAGGCGAAGCGTCGTGAACGTGCCGAGTTCGTCTACCACGCGCGCCGTGAGCTCCAGGGTAGGATGGGCTCTATCGGGCCGGATGGTGACGTTGAGCCACAAGGCATCCTCGGGGAGTTCGAGGCCTCTGGGCGTGTCGCTGAGCTTCAGCGACTTGAGCAGCCCGTCCATCGGCTCGTCGGCGAAGTCGTCGCGGAACCAGGCGACCTCGCTGAAGGTCTCGCCGTCGACTGCCAACATCGTGTAGTTCTGTGCTGAGGGCCTGGTCAGGTCGTGGCCCGTGAGCTGCAGCACCGGGCTCGCTCGAAGCACTCCCGGCAGGTCCTCGTATGCTTCGAAGGGGAGCGGGTCACCGTCCCTGCCGGCAGGACGTACACCGTCGAGCCGTATGTCGCTGCCCGTTGCGTAGAGGACTCTCTGGATGAAGCTCAGCTCGAGAGTTGCCCCGAAGCTCGATGCGAATATGCCGAGGCCGGCGGTCAGTATCAGCAGTAATGAGAGCCTGGCGTAGTGGGTGGGGTTTCGCGCTATCTGCCAGACGCCCATCACAATTCCTATGGGCAGCACCTTCGACGCCAGACCACTTACCAGATTCATGGCTACTGGGAAGAGTCGTAAAAGCACCATCGCCGATGCCAGGAGTATCAGTCCGGGGAGGGCCAACAGCAGCTGGTCGGCCGTAACTTCGCCAAAGACACTGACGGCCACCAGCGAGCCCTGCTCAGTCAACTGATGGAACAGGAAGATACTGATCAGCAGCAACAACACGTCGACGTAGTACCGTTGAAACAAGGGCTGCCCGACCGGTCGAGCAGACTGCTGACGATGACGCGTGACTCCGATGCGGGATGCGTTGACGGCTGGGAATATAAGTGCGGCGAAACTCAGTACGCCGCCGACACCGCTCATCAGGTAGGCCGCACCCGAGACTTCGGCCGTAAGCCTGCCACCCTCGGTCAGCCCCGAGAAGGCCGGTGTATAGCCGAGTACCGTGATGGTCGTTGCCGCCAGAATGGGACCCACCAACACTGCAAGGACCGATATGGTCGATCCTTCCATCACGAAGACTGCGAGAATCTGGGCGGAAGTCGCGCCGCGACTTCTGAGGAGCGCGATCTCGCTGCGCCTGTCCTCGACGACAAGAGAGGACAGCGTCGCAACGTAATAGAGGATAACGATGGCGATTACGATCAGCACCACGAACATCGGGAGTTTGCTGAAGAAGAGCCGTCGGTCGAACTTCTCCAAGGCCCCGTCGAGCGCCGTGGTCAGACGGAAGCTCGCCATTGCCGCCGCGAGGTTTCGATCCAATGCGTCGATGGCAGACAGGATCGTCACGGCGTTGGGAGCGTTAATACGCCCCGAGTCGACCATCAGCAACCAGGCATAAATCCCGTCCATCTTCCGGAACATAGTGCCAAGGTCACTGTGGAAGGTCTCCTGGGGTATGTGGAACGGTATGGTCCGGAAAGATGCTCCGGTTGCGGTGCCCAGTACGTTCTTTTCCAGACGCCAAAACTCGGCCGCGGGGTCGTTTCGGGTGAAGAGCCCGCTGATCTTGACGGTCACGTTAGGAGTGACGTCTTTCCAGGGGGGGACGGCGATAAGGACATCACCTACCCCGACGCCAAAAAGCGACGCAGCCTCCTCGGGCACCAGGGCCTCGATTACCGTCGGCTGCCCCGGTGCGGCAACACTTCCAATGGCCGGGGGCTGGCCGCCCGGAAGAACGGTTATGTGCTGGTCCAGTCGTGGAGCAAACGCGAAGTAGGTCCGCGCGTTGTCGTCGCCGGCGAGGTGCTCTTCGCCCGGCTTGGACAGGAAGAACGTAGGGGACTTGGCGGCCAGGAAGCGGTCGGTGATGAGCCAGCCGAGCTGAGCATCGACCTCGTTGTTGATTAGAGCTGACACTCGGTCGAACTCTGAGCGAATGGCCGGTCCGCGCTGCCCCTGGACCAGGATGTCCAGCTCGGAGTCCGTGTGCTCGGCAAGACTATTGCGAAGCGCCAGCTCTCTCAAGGCGTCGAAGTAGATCACGGTCCCGGCCATGATGGCCGAGGCGAGGAGCACACCGAGGACCACGGACGCCAGCAGCCTCCAGTGGGAAAGGCTCCGCCTCACCACCATCTGCCACGCCGAGATTATCCTGTCGATGTAGCCTAGCATCGTCCGCTTTCAGTCTCGGGTTCGAAACCGAACTCAGCCTGTCGTTCTGACACTGTGCCGTATGTTCTGAATCTGTTCACCAGTTTTCGCGACGCCACATCGACGCGCCGGACTTTACGCCTCGCTCATCCGTTGGATTGCCATCAGGTCAAGCCTGCCCACGTTTCGGTTCAATATTAGCAATGAGCCTACGAACACGACAATCAAGGCCGCGTACGTTGGTAACATCAAGCTCCAGTCCATCTGCAAAACGAAGGGCGGCACCACCGGCTCTCCAGTCTCGGTAACCGCAAGGGGAGACACCGTGAGGCGGCTCATTTGGAGTCCTGCCCACGTGCCCAGCCCGAGTCCGACTGCTATGATCGCCAGATGCTCGAACCCGAGAAGCCCGACCATCTGTATTCGCGAAAGGCCGAGGGATCGCAGAAACCCCATCTCACCGCGGCTTCGTTTCGAAATGAGCAGAAGATAAGTGACGTAGCCGAACCCGCCCGAAAGCAGGACCACTGCAAGCGAGACGCCGGCTGCCCCCATCCATCCAGCCGCCGTGAAGGGGTTCTGGGCCAGAGAGGCGAGCATCGCGGTGCCGTCTTCGACCCTGAAGAGCCCCGGCCTAACCTCGTCGAGTATCCCGTCGGCGCCAAGGCTGGGATCGCTCCGCCGGATATAGAGCTCGTTGGACGCAACGCTCGAAGGCACGCCAAATAGGTTCAGGTAGCCTATTAGGATGTCGAGGTCTGCCAGGATGAACGCCCCTTGCAAGGTGGGAAACCTGTCGACGATCCCACGTACGACGACGGGTGTCAGCCTGCCAGCGATGGATGCCGTTGCCACATCGCCGACCGTCAATCCGGCCGAGGCTCCGAGGGGCGAGCTTATCACCACCGGTAGCGGTCCGTCGCTGAGGCTCAGATAGAAGCCCCGGACGTTCCTGTTCCGGGTGTTGCCGAACCACAAGATACCGGCACTCTGGCCGTCGTGGACGTCCGACGTCTGGGTCTCTATTGTATCGGGTACGTATCCCGCCTGAATTGCGGACTCTTTATCGTACCCCAACTCAGACGTGACGATCGGTGTCCACGCGAGCGCGTCCTCGAAATCCTCGACTACATACTCCCGGTAACCCGGTACGCCGGTCACGTGGATGTTGTCGAGAAGGATCGCTCCGCGCACTTGATCGTTATCCTCCGGGCGGTATCCGGACTGGCTGGTGAGCGCCAGACTGCGGACACTGAGCCCCGACGAATTAGCGAGGGCAAGCGACTGTGTGCCCGGTTCTTGGATCTGCACGGCCGCAAGGTGCAAAGGCGGCTCGAGCCCCGTGGGGATCTCGGTTTGAGCGAGGCGCCACTTGGCCACACCGGATTCGCCTGTCTTGCCAAGGGAGACGGTCGTCATCGCACCGGTACTATCCTCCAGGACCATCCAGAGGTAGAGGTTTGGGTAGGGATTGGTGGGCTTTATCCACGCCCGAATAGTTTCTGCGCCGTCGGGTATGGGTACCCGCTCGGCCGTGGAGATGGGCAGTAGCGCGGCCATTGTTTCGAACAGGGATAGGCTCGAAAAGTCGTCCCGGTACCATGAGACCTCGGGAAAAGACCTCGACTCAACGCCAAGGACCTGGAGATTCTGTGGGCCCAGACTTCCGGTCGTACGCAGCGCCAGCGCCGCGTTCTCGACGTCGGGTGATCCGATCTGGGTCTCCTTGAACTCCTCGAGGCTTATGGGGTTTGGCAAGAACCTCGGTGCGTTGAGGACGCGCACGTGCGCCGGAAGATTGTAGAGGATACGGTCTCTCTGACTCGCCTCGAGGGTCCCTCCGACCGTTGTCGTCACTATCCCGAGTCCGGTTGCCAGAACGATCAGCAGCATCAGCCATGTGTACTGCAGAGGGTTTCTGGCCATCCGGACGAGGCTCATCGACAGCCAGACCGGAGTTGCCCGGGCCAATAGCCGGAACAGGAGAAACACGATCTGGCCGGGTACCATGGTCAACAGTCCCACCATCGGCGCGAAGGTGAGGGACCCCGTTTCCAGGGGCTCCAGTCGCAGGAACGCCGCGACAAGGACGGCCTGCAAGGGTAGGCCTATCAGCTGGCGCAGAAGGCCATCGCTCCGATTGGTTGCCCAATACGCGGCCCCCACGGCCAGCACCAGGACGGTCAGACCGTAGTCCCCCGTCTCGCGGGTCCCCCTGAAGGCATTCCACGCAATCGTCGGCGCCAGACCGAGCACCGATGCCGCGGCCACGAGGTGGAGGAGGAAGGCAGACTCGCCGGTGAGGAACCGGACCAGGAGCGGGAAGAAGCGCATGAAGACCAGGGCGACCACCAGCAGGAAAAAAACGGGTGCCAGTAGAAGCGTCTCGTTGACCTCCACGTCGTCGAACAGGCCGCCAGAGACCAATTGTCCCCTCGAGTTCAGCTCCCAAAAAACGAGTCCGCCGAGGGCCAGCAGACCGATATCTATGTAGTAGCGGTGGAAGAAAGGCACCTTAGGGGGGCGCGACGATCGAAGAGCGACGATGAGCAGGCCGACGCGAGCTCCTAGAGCGCCGGGCAGCACATAGACGGTGAGGCATATTACTCCGACTACCGCTGCCATTGCGAACGGCACCGACGTTAGCTTGGCGGGGAGGAGGCCTCCACCCGTGATGTCGTCGAAGAGTGGCAGTTTGCCGGCCGCCGCGACGGCTCCGGCAGCGATGAAAGGGGCCAGGGCCGTAGAGACGACCACCATCGCTACCCCCTCGAGCGTATAAAGCCTGAGTAGCCTCAAGATACCGATGCCCCGGGTTCTGAGGAGCGATGTGTCGCTCTGCCTGCTCTGTGCCAGGTACGACACCATCATCGCCAGGAAGAAAATCAGTGTAGCCATCATGATGACTAGTAGTAGTAGCAGCGGCACGGTAGAAAAGAACCTGCGCCGCTGCAGGTCCTGGATCAGCCCACGAAGGTTCGAGGTGGTGACGGCGGCGCCCGGGAGATTCCTGAGTACCTGCGCCTCGAATCCGTCTATCCGCTCCAGCGCCTCCGAGGCAGTCATCTCCTCGAAGGGCGCTTTATCGATCTCGATGAACCAGATGGGATCGATGAATGCCGTGGGGTACGCTTTGGCCACGACGTCGAACATGACACGCTCGGTTATGAAAAGGGGAACAGGCGGCTCCGGGATACTGGAGATCCGTACGCCCCTCGGCGGAGGCTGAGATACCGGGTCGAAATCGGGCGGGTCGGCGAACAGGAGCGCGTCGTTCCAATACTCCGACTGCAGATCGTCGGGCTCCAGGATCCCGACGATGCGAGCTGAAAATCGTGTTTCGGTTTCGGTGTCGATGGCCAGGGTGACGACGTCATTTAGCTTGATCTTGCAGCCGCCATTGCAGAAGATCGCTTCCGTAGCGGGCATGGCGACGACTGCTTCGACAACGACTCCATCGGGGCCGTTCCGCACATTGTCTCCGGCCATTTCTCCTTCAACGAACCTCGAATGGCTCTCTAAATTGGACAGCGTGTGGAAGTGGCCGCGGGAGACGAGATAACCGTTCTCTCCGGGAGGGCCGAGAGGCGCGTCCGGAAAGCCCACCAAATGGGTTGTGGATCGGACGTATCGATGGCTGCCGATGAGGGCCTCGGGAACGTGACTGTCCAGGGCCTGCGCGACAATTTGTTCGGCCCCTTCGACAGCCGTCTCGCTCATCGGAATACCCGAGGCAATGACGTTGAAGTCCAGGCTGCCTCGCGAGATCTCGTCCAGTCTGGCTCTGAAAGCCTCCTGTTCGAGCGCCTGGATGTAAATCGGAGTTGCGGCCGCCACCGTCGTGGCAACAGCCATACCCACGAAGACGCTTACGAGAAGTTTCCAGTTAGCGGCTAGCCGCTTGCGGACCAGCCGAGGGACTGATAGCGGGTACATGGTCCTAAAAAAGAGGCCGCCGCATAGGTGCGAGCGAACCTAATCCGAACGGTTGTAGCTACAGTCTACCATCGTTTCTAGCCCATTCGCCAGACGATTTCTTCGACGTTGGTATTTGAAGAAACCTTGTAAGGACGCTTTCGGTTTCTAATCGATCTCGATTCGACCCGACTCAATCAGATTGGTGACCTCGACCTGTATGTGCCGCTGGACGGCCGCGACGAATTGGTCCGTCGTGGGCCCTACTACCCTGGTTTCTACTCCGTAGTCGCTATACCCGAGGACGATGTTGTCGGGTACGTGTTTCTCGGGGTCGTTGAAGTAGTAGGGCTCCGTGTTACGCAGGATGTCGGGCAGGTCGTCGCCTTCCGTGCGATAGATCGCCGGATTGGCGACCACTACGAGAGGCTTGCCATCGGACGGGTCTGCCTCTCGAGTGGGGACCCTGGCGTCACCCATCAGCACCGTCTCCTTGAGTTCCGGCGCCCAGTGAGCCACCTTGTACGTTGGGCCCGGGGTCACCCACTCCTGCAGCTGTCGCCGCACCAGCACCGAGTGGTGCCACCTCTTTAGGGACGGCAGATGTCCCGGAGGCATCGAGCTGTCCTGTTCATACACCGACTCGTCGCCTTGCGCCCTGATGTCGTTGAAGACCATGAACCAGTTGACGTAGTCGCGGAGCGCTCTCGAGAACTTGCTAACACCATCGGTCCGGCTGGGGCTGCACACGTCTGCGATAACCACATGGGGGGTTTCGATGTTTAGCTGCTTCACGAACTCGGGTGGGAATCCCGATATGATCTGTCTCTCCAGGTAGTGGGGGACCGTAAGACGCATCGACTTGTGGGATGGGACCCGGTAGTAGCGGACCTCGAAGCCGTCGGTCAGGTACTTTTCGAGGGGTTCGACGATCCAGTGGCGGCCGTACCTGTAGTTCCCAACTACGACGACAGGTCGCTCGGTCTGAGCCCGAAAGCGACGAAGGAACTGCAGGAACACGGCGGTCTCGTATGCGGCCCGTTTGACCTCGAGCAGCTCCTTCCCGGTTAGCTCGTAGGTCGCCTCTTCCGCTGGAGGAAGCTCCTTCAGGTGGTAGAACCTGCGGTACATCTCATGGAGGGCCTCCGGGGGCCCGAGGTCGTTCTGTTCGCTGACGAACCGCTTGAACTCCAGGTCACGTTGAAGGGGGTGGCTCCAATCGAACACACCGCTCAGCGTCCGGTCCCTCAGGCGGTCGAGCTCGGCCAGCGCCTCTTCGACATCTCTGGCCTGAGCCAGGTGACCGATCAGAACCGGCGTCAACGTCACGCCGTCGAAGTTCTGGGTGTTAACGCGGCTCATCCAGTCCGACAACGCCTTGAACCGGCGTGCGACCTCGTCGGCGGGGGAGTGGCGTAGGAACATGGCTGTAGCGTCGACTCCCCAACCTAGCCAGAAGCGGGTCCTGTCCAGGGTTTCGAACAGGCTGGACTGCAGCCCGGTGAGTTCGATGAGCGCGCCCACCAGCGTCGGGGCGTCTGGCGATTTGAAGACCCAGTCGAACCGTTCCGATACGTCTTCCACGCCAGCCTGACCTACGCCGTCAGACGTGCGCAGATACTCTTCCAGCCGGGCTTTCGGTGACTGTTCGTGGGGGTTGTCGGGCTGTCGTGCCCTGGCCTTGGGTCTTGACACGGGGAAGCTCCTTGTGGGCTGTCCGGGCGGTTGGTCAGGGACGTCGATGACACTCGGGACGAGCAGGCGAGACGGGCCGTCGAGGAGACCGTGCGGAGTTTAGCAGGGCGAAGTTGGGAGGGTCAAATGGCGCGGACCGGTCTGGGCCGTGACCCCGGCACGACTACCACGCACCTGCTTTTCAAGCGCGGGCGTTACGTCCTGCGAAGGTTGTATGCGCTTCTTGATCTTAGGACGCGTTCTGCCATCGACGTTGGAACAGCGTCCCGCACGCCTAAGGGTATCGTCCAGCCGTAGTTGAACCAGTATCGCCCAGCATGGAGAGCGGTGCATTTCGCTCCGGATAGGACCACGCTCCGCTCGTCAGGAGTCTGGCTCGTAGACCTCGGTGTCGGGGTAGAAATCCGACCAGCCAAACCAGAAAGCCAAGAACGAGGGGATGGGGGTCAATTGCTGTCCTTCGAGCTCGCCCGTAACGGCGACCCCGGTTCGCTTGTCCCAGGTCGAGCGCGTTTCGATGTCGAACGCATACAGATCTTCGAACTGCTTGAAGTTGAGTGTTCTCCCCCCGACGGTCCGGTCGAACACCTCTACGGCGCCTCCGCGGCTGTCGCTTCCGCCGCCTTCGTTCACGTTTATTCCATCACCAGACGTATTCGTGAACAGGACCAGGTCAAGGTCCTGGAAGATGACGTTCAAGGTGCCGACGTCGTCGATGGCGCTGAATGGGTAGGCCTTCTGCGCCGTCTCTGTGGTGACGCCGACAATCAGGGCTTTCTGGTCCAGGCGGTCGTCCCGGTTGGCTTCTCCGAGGATCCCGGAGCTGGGTTCCATGTAGTAGCCTTGGTAGGGGTAGAAGGCGGCGCCGAGGAGTCCACGTTCGAGCAGGAGCGTATCCGGGTGTTCCCGGACCCACTCGCCCATGGTAGTCAGTCGCGAGGGCAGGAGTTCGAGCTCAGTTCCGTTCAGGGGCCCATCGACCGCTTCGCCTACGAACTGGCTCCAAAGTGTGTCGGTCTGGTGGTCGTACATCACCAGGGCGTTCATGATGAGCCTGCCCGACACCCCGAAGGTGAGGGTTACTCCTTCTACCTCACGGGCATAGACTATGCCCGTAAAGCAGAGCGGTCACCATGTCACCGTGACAGCGCGGCCCCCGACCACGTTGTTTACGACTTCGCGGGAGCCCAGGTGCGGCACCGAGTAGGCGCGGTGGGCCCCGTTGATTGAGACGCCGATCACGAGCTCGGAGTCGGGAATGCCGGTAAACTCCGGGGTCGTGAACTTGGGATTCATAATCGCGGGGATTCCGTCCTTCGTTACCGGGTACACGAGCGCCACGCAACGTCCATGCAGCTCGATCTCTTTGGAGTACTGGGGGTCGTCACCGGCCAAACAGATCACAGGGCGGCCGGCGCGTCTAGCTTCGGCGATTGATATCAGCTCGTCAACGGTGGAGTAGTCTGCTTGGGGCTCGAATCCCGGAGCTGGACTCGGATCGGGGACAGAAGTCTCGTCGTTCTGCGCAGCCGCCTGTGCCGCCGTAGGATTGGGAATGGTGGCCTGCGTGGCAGCCTAGGGTTGCTGTTCGGTGTCGGGCGCGGGCTGTGCCGTAGTGGCTTTGTCCTCTGTGGATTGGCGATCTGAGGAGCCACAAGATGCCAGCAGGAACGCCGACAGCAGCGCCATAGAAACGGCGGTCTTCGATAACGTCGCTCTTGTCATACGCCTTTCCGAAGAGCGGGAATCGGCCCCTAGTATATATACGTCCGCGCCACGGTTTGGTGTTGCCGCCGGCCCACGTGTCGCCTAACATTCGATGCATGACGGCTTGACGTCGATGCAGGCATGGGAGCTGATTGCCGGCGACAGGTCCCACTCGGTATATACTGCCTGGTGAACCTGGAGGGCACTGAATGAGCGTAAGTACGGACGTCGAACGGCTGGAACTGGTCGGCGGCGGCGTTTTGATCACCTGGAAAGACGGCCACCGTAGCGACTACACCGCAAAGTACCTGCGGATCAACTGCGCCTGCGCCGAGTGCGTGGAGGAGTGGAGCCAGCGGCAACTCCTCGATCCGGCGTCGGTCGTGGCCGACCTGCGGGCCGAGGACCACCTTCTGGTCGGCCGATATGCCGTCCAGTTCCTCTGGAGCGATGCCCACTTCACCGGGATCTACCCCTTCGATCTTCTTCGCCGGCTTTGCCCGTGTGAGGAGTGCAAGGTGGTCAACAAAGCGAAATCGTGAGCTGCCGCGCCTGACACGAATCGAGAAGAGAGCACCATGCCAACGAAAAAGAAGACGAGTGTCCTTTCGGACAAGATGCGGCTTTACTAAAAGCTGACAGACGCCACCGAGTGGATCGAGTCGAAGTCGAACTTCGGGTCCGGCTATACGGCAGTGAACGGGAACATGTTCTCGATGATCTCGAAGTACGGCGTCGTCGGGATTCGGCTGCCTGAAAACGAAAGGACGGCGTTTCTCGAGAAGTACAGCACGACGGTCTTCAGGGCCGACCCGGCCTGGCCGCCCTCGAAGGAATACGTGGCAGTACCAGAAGACCTGCTTGAAGACACCGAGGCGTTGAAACCCTACCTGGAACTCAGCTTCAGCCACGCAAAGACGCTGAAGCCCAAGCCCACGAAGAGGAAGAAGAAGTAAGGCCTACTGAACGGGCGAGAAGTCCGTTGGTTTCATGATGGTGTTGTGGATACTCTTGACCAGCGGCCCGTTCGCCTCCGACTCCCGAATGACTCGCTGGAACTCGGGGTCCGCCTCGACCGCGGCCCGCGCTCTATCGCGGTCGGCGAGGTCGTCGTAGGCCACTAGGTAGTACAATCGGTCGCTGAAGTCGCCGATGGTCGGCGTCCAGAATCCCTGTAGCTTGTACCCGTGGCGTTCGAAGATCCTGGCCGTGTGGTCCCGGAACCTGGCTTGTAGGTTGGCCATGCGCCCGGGCATCGCTTCGTACACCCGCCATTCGTAGATCACGATTACCTCCGCGAAGTCTTTCGCTCGACGGCTCTTACTCCTTGGCGTCCGGTAGGCCAAGCGTCGCCGTCACCACTGCGGCGAGCTCATGGAGACCGTCCGGCGAAGCGCCGTTGGTGGCGTTCAGGTCGATAGGTGTTATCGACACCCGGTCGTTCAGGATGGCCCAGACGTCCGTACCCTCGGGTGGCGCCTCGGGCGGGGGCTTGTTGTATCGAATCCAGTAGTAGGTACGGCGGCGGCTGTCGTGGCCGATCTCGACGCCTTCGCTCCATGCTTTGGGCGCGAGCTGCGTCACCTGAACTCCTTTGACGCCGTCTCTGTCCGTGTTCGGCAGATTTACGTTGAGCAGGGGAGGGCTAAGCGCCGGGTTCTCGAGAAGCCGGCGGGCCAGGGTTCGCGCCACCTGTGCCGCCACGTCGTACTTGACCTCCGTGAGCGAAGAGACGGACACCGCCATCGACGGGATGTCGCGGCTTCGACCGTACAGTGCCGCGGCGAAGGTTCCTGAGCTGAACAGGTCTACTCCCATATTCGCGCCCGCGTTGATGCCCGACACCAGCAGGTCGAAGGGCTCGCTGAACAGAGACTCGACGGCGAGGATCACGCAATCGGTAGGTGTCCCCTGCACGGAGTAGGTAGGGACCCCGTCGACCGGGGGAGGCACCTCTTGCGAGCGGATGATGGTCAGTAGCGTCTTGGCCGTACCGATGCCGCTTTGGTCCCGGTCGGGGGCGACGACATGCACATCCCCGACATCCTGTAGAGAACGAGCGAGGGCCCAGAGGCCCTCGGCATAGATGCCGTCGTCGTTCGTAACGAGGATTCTCAAATCTTGGCTCCGGAAGAACGGGGAGGCCGGATCGCAGGCCAAGTGCTCGGGAAGTATAACATGCGGCGACGGGTGCTCTGAGCTTAGGCGAACTCCAGCGTCACGTTGTCGATGAGCCGCGTCCCGCCGATCCGCACCGCCAGCGACACCAACGCCGGGCCGGACACTTCGTCAAGCTCATCGAGGGTTTCGGCATCGGCGACGCTGACATAGTCGATCTCGGCCAGCGGCTCCGCTTCGATGAGCGCGCGTATTCGCTCCCTGATCTCAGTGGCGTTCGAGGTGCCGAGGTCCTGGGCCAGAGATAGAGCGCGATACAGAACGGTCGCGGCCTTCCGCTCTTCCGAGTCCAGGTAGGAATTGCGGCTGCTGAGTGCGAGCCCGTCGGCCTCCCGGACCGTCGGTACGACCACGATTTCCGCCCTGAGGTTAAGGTCTGCGTTGAGCTTCTTGACTACCAGGCACTGCTGCGCGTCCTTCTGGCCGAAGTAGGCGCGGTCGGGCCAGGCGATCGCGAGAAGCTTGCACACTACCGTCGCCACTCCCCTGAAGTGGCCCGGGCGCGCCTCCCCTTCGAGCCTCTCGGTGAGGTGGCTGACCTCGACGTAGGTGTCGAATTCCTCCGGGTACATCTCCTCGAGTGACGGCGTGAACACGAGGTCGACGCCCGCGTCCTCCAGCTTCGCGAGGTCGGACTCCATGTCTCTGGGGTACGTCGCGAAGTCCTCCTTGGGCCCGAACTGGGCCGGATTTACGAAAATGCTCGCCGCCAACGTAGCGTTGTCCGCACGTGCCCGATCCACAAGTGACATGTGGCCAGCGTGCAGGAAGCCCATGGTTGGGACCAGCCCGAGCGGCCTCGCTGCCGACCGGACGGCGTTAGAAAACTGTGAGACCGTTGGGATGACCTTCATGGTGGTCTGTGGAGCCGGCGTACGTTGGGGCGGGTCTCAGACCCGCCCGCTGAAATTCCTGGAGGCGGCCTACGCCGGAAGCGAGGCCGCCAGCCTTTCGACGGCCTCTTGGTCCATCGCGTGGCTCTCTTCGTCGTTGGGGAAGCTGCGCGATTGGACTTCGGCGACGAACTCGGTCACCGCGCCGTGAGTCGCATCGCCCAGCTCGGCATACCGCCGGGCATGCCTGAGCGGCGGCGTCAGTCCGAGGATGTCGTGGATAACCTGGACCTGCCCGTCGCAGTGGACGCCTGCGCCGATTCCGATGGTCGGGACGGCCATCCGAGCGGTGATCAGCTTTGCCAGAGGTGCCGGGACCATCTCGAGGACGATAGAGTAGACCCCCGCGTCCTGCAAGGCCAACGCGTCCTGCACCAGCCTCGCCGCTCCTGCGGAGGTCTTGCCCTGTACCCTGAATCCGCCAAGCTGGTTCACCGACTGGGGCGTGAGGCCGATATGCCCCATGACCGGGATTCCCGCCTGAACTATGCGCTCGACCGCTTCCGTGACCTGAGGGCCACCCTCGAGCTTCACCGACTGAGCGCGGCCCTCCTTCATCAGTCTACCGGCGTTTATCAGGGCGTCGGCTGGGTCGACCTGATAGCTCATGAAGGGCATGTCGGCGACGATGTGGGCCTTCTGGGTTCCGCGAACGACAGCCTTGATGTGGTGAAGCATCTCGTCCATCGTCACGGGCACGGTGGTGTCGTAGCCCAAGACCACGTTGCCAAGGCTGTCGCCCACCAGGATGATCGGCACGCCGGCCGCTTCGACGATCCTGGCCGTCGTGTAGTCGTATGCTGTCAGCATGGCGATCTTCTCGCCCCGACGGTACATGTCCTTTAGCTCGCGAATCGTAACTCTCACGTGTCACCTCCTCATTGGTAGGCGCATCAAGCTGATTGTGTCGCTGACGTCAGTATCTCCCGTATCATCTCCGCTCGATCCTGCGGTACGTCTCCCTTCTCGAAACAGAGGTCGAGGCCGGACAGGGCCATATGGCAGTAGGTTTGGAGCATGTGTGGAGCGAAGGTTCCGATAGCATCGACGTGTTTCTGAACGGTGCTAACGTCCCCTCGCACGTAGGGCCCGGCTAGTCCATCCGGCACCCCGTCAGACCCCAGGGTTAAACACACTCCCTGGGCGATCGGGACGAGGGCCTTGAGGGCCTGGTTGGGCTCGATGTCGAACTGCCTCCACATCCCCGCTACCGCGCCGGCGAAGGCCATGAAAACGCCGCCCAGCATGACCACCGACGCGTGGTACAAAGCCTTGTCTTCCGACCGAAGGAAGATCGGGTTGCCGCCCAGGGCCGTGGCCATTTCGGTGAGAAAGGCCCGCATTTCGTCGTTACCCTCGATGGCGAAGGTCGATCCTGGTAGGCTTTTCACTGAATTCTCCAACGTGGTGAAGGCCTGCAGTGGGTGAAACGCGCCGATCTCGGCTCCCTGTCGCGCCGCGCCCTCCAGGACATCGAGGGAGGCCGACCCGGAGCAGTGGGCCACTCCCTGGCCGGACCGCCAGGCCGTCGTGGTCGCCACTGGGCCGATGGCGTCGTCGGTGCTGGTGATCAGCACGAAGTCAGCGGCGGAGGCCGCTTCGTCGAATGTGGCATAGGTGGCGCAGCCCGGCACGAGCTCGGCCAGTGCCTCGGCGGATGTAAACGTTCGGCTCGCCACCGACACGACATCGTATCCCTGACTGTGGAGCGCGACGGCCAGCGCTTTACCGACGCGGCCGGCGCCGATGAATCCGAGCTTCGACTTTTTCGTGAAAGGCATATACGTAGCCCCTTTCTTCGGCTCTACGTTTTATCGACTCAGCTCCGCCGCGGCTGGGATTCCAGCCAGACTAGTTGCCAGCCTGACTCCTCTGACGACTGCCCTGGCGACCGACACTGCGACTGCGGTGCACAGGCGGTTCATGTCGGTCGGACCGTCGAATTTGCCTGTGGCGAGAGCGAACATCGTGTCGCCGTCGGCCATCGTGTGTACCGGCCTGATCGACATGGCCAGGCCGTCGTGAGCGACCGAGGCCAGCTTGTTCGCCTGCTCCTTGCTCAGCCTGGCGTTCGTGGCGACTACGCCGACAGTGGTGTTTGTAGGTACCCCGCGTGTCGCTTCGAAACCCGGTGCCGTGATCAACGCGACGGGGTCGAGCATGTCCGTGCCATCTTCGCTTCGGGGTCCGGCGACCAGCCCACCCGTCTCCGGCTCGAAGACCCCACCTGACGCGTTGACCGCCACGAGAGCCCCGACCGCCAGTCCATCGCCGAGGTCTAACGATGCGGTGCCGATGCCGCCTTTGACGGCGCGGTCCATCCCGAGGATCTTGCCGACGGTGGCGCCGGTTCCGGCTCCGACGCTGCCCTCCGCCACCGATCCGGAGGACGCCTGCGTACAGGCGCGGTAGCCCTCGTCGGGCCCGGGACGTACGGTGCTGTCGCCGACGGCCAGGTCGAACAGGACGCCCGCGGGTACGATCGGCACGATTGCGCTGCCTGCAGGATAGCCGATACCTCGCTCTTCGAGGTATCGCATGACTCCCGACGCCGCGTCGAGGCCGAAAGCGCTACCGCCACTCAGTAATACCGCATGAGCGTCGGTCACCAGGGTGGTTGGCCGGAGCAGGTCCGTCTCTCTGGTGCCCGGCGCCGAGCCGCGGACGTCGACGCCGCCAACGGCGCCGGTCCGGCAGATCACGACTGTGCACCCGGTCGCCGCGTCGCTGTCGGTGTAGTGGCCGACCTCGATCCCGAAGACGATGGTGATGCCTTCTTTACTCACGCAGAAGGCCCAAGAGAATACGAAAGCCTCCCCAACCTGGTCGGGAAGGCTTTATTTCGGTCTTCGGTTCTCAGCCGCACCGCGAGGCAGGCGGCTCGTCGACTCTTGCGCATATGCTCACCGTTCCCTCGGGATTGGCTGCGCCGACATCATAGCAGTACCCCGACCAACGAATCAACGAACATCTGGGTTTCGTCACACCAAAACGAACGTATACTGCGCCGGAGCGAATCTCATGCGCCCGTGTCGATTACACCTGGTGGAGTCATGGTCGCGCGATACGAAGTTTTTTGCATTCTTTGTGCAGATTCGGATAGTGTAGAGTAGTCCGCGCTTTTTAGAGGTAATTCCTAGGAGAATGTGATTGGCAGACTATGACGTAGTGGTCATTGGCGGCGGCCCGGGCGGGTACGTCGCCGCTATCCGAGCCGGACAGCTCAACATGAAGACGGCCTTGATGGAGAAGGAGGAGGTCGGCGGCGTTTGTCTTAACTGGGGCTGCATTCCAAGCAAGGCATTGCTGAGAAACGCCGAGGTCTTGAGTCTGCTCAACCACGCCGAGGACTACGGCATAACGGTAGGCGATATTCAGCCTGACTTCGGGAAGGCTATCGACCGCAGCAGGAAGGTAGTAGAGAAGCTCACCAGTGGGGTGGCTTCTTTGCTGAAGAAGAACAAAGTCGAATACATCGAGGGGACCGGCGTCCTCGAAGACAGGAACACAGTGGCCGTCCGGGAGGCCGACAGGACGCTGATCACCAGCAACATAGTCATTGCGACGGGAGCAAGGTCGCGGCAGCTTGAGAGCCTGCCGGTAGATGGCAAGGTGGTGATAACGAGCCGTGAGGCGCTGGAGACGCGTGATGTCCCGGCTCGGGCCGTTATCGTGGGAGGTGGCCCCGTCGGTGTCGAGTTCGCGTACCTGTGGAGAACGTACGGCGCAGAGGTCACCATCGTAGAGATGTTGCCCCGCCTGGTGCCACTGGAAGACCAGGACATCAGCCGTCAGCTTGAGCGCTCGTTCCAGAAGCAAGGCATCAAATCAATGACGGGGTCTCAGGTCAAAGAGGTCCAGGTCCATGGGCAGGTGGCCAGGGTTACCGTAACGAACGACTCTGGACAGACCGTCATCGAGTGCGACAAGGTGTTGGTCGGCGTCGGGTCCCGGGGTAACGTGGAGGGCTTTGGCCTGGAGGAGGTCGGCGTCGAAACTGAGCGCGGATACATCTCGGTCGACGAGGGTATGCAGACGAACGTGCCGGGCGTTTACGCTATCGGGGACGTCACCGGTGAGTTACCTCTGGCTCACGTCGCGTCGGCCCAGGGCGTAACCGCCGTAGAGACGATTGCTGGCATGGAGCCTCCGAAGCTGAACTATGAGTTGATGCCTAAGGCGACGTATTGTAGGCCGCAGGTGGCGAGCTTTGGCCTGACCGAACAGCAGGCGCGGGAGCGCGGTCATGACGTCAAGATTGGCAAGTTCCCGATGATCGCCAGTGGAAAGGCGTTGGCGCTGGCCGAGACCGAAGGTATGGTCAAGCTCGTGGTCGATGCCGAGGTCGGCGACATACTCGGCGCCCACATGATCGGGCCCGAGGTGACAGAGCTACTCGGTGAGCTGTCGATGGCCAATCTGCTGGAAAGCACGACGAAAGAGCTGGGCTGGCTCGTCCATCCACACCCCACGATTTCTGAGGCACTGAAGGAGGCGGCCCTGGCCGCGGATGGCGATGCGATTCACATCTGACGCATATAGCTGAGAGTCAGGAAGATCATGCAGGTTGCAACCACACTAGAGACGGATCAGGCCGTCAACCTATATACCCAGATGATGCTCATCCGCCGCTTTGAGGAGCAGAGTGGCCGCCTGTACATGCAGGGTAAGATCGGCGGCTTCCTGCACCTATATATCGGCGAGGAGGCCATCGCCGTCGGCGCCATGTCGACGCTCCGCGACGACGACTACGTCATTACCCACTATCGGGACCACGGACATGCCCTGGCGAGAGGGCTCGACCCCAAGAAGATCATGGCGGAGCTAATGGGCAAGTCCACGGGAAGCAGCGGCGGCAAGGGCGGCTCGATGCATCTGTTCGATGTGTCCAAAGGGTTCATGGGCGGCCACGCCATCGTCGGCGGGCAGTTGCCGCTGGCGGTGGGCCTGGCTCTGGCCATCAAGTACAGGCAAGAGGACAGGGCTGTCGTCTGCTTCTTCGGCGACGGCGCCGTCAACGAAGGCGAGTTCCACGAGTCCCTGAATCTGGCGTCGCTGTGGCAGCTCCCGGTGATCTTCTTCCTCGAGAATAACCTGTATGGCATGGGGACCCATGTCGATCGCACCCGGGCTGCCGGTAGAGATATCTACATGGCTGCTGACTCATACAAGATCCCCGCGGTGCAGATCGACGGTATGGACGTGGTCGCCGTACGCAAGCAGACTGCCGCGGCGGTGAAGCGGGTCCGCTCCGGAGGCGGGCCTGTTTTCATAGAGGCAATGGCGTACAGGTTCCAAGGCCACTCCCTTGCCGATGCCCAGGCGTATCGAGAACAGACCGAGGTCCAGGAGTGGGAAGCTCGGGACCCGATCGCCAGCTTCTTGAAGCTCGCGATTGGTGAAGGACTGATCTCCGAAGAAGACGTTCGGCGCATCGACGCTGAAATCGACGCGACAGTGGAAGAGTCGGTTACTTTCGCCAACGAGAGCCCCGAGCCCACCATTGAAGCTCTCTATGAGAACGTGTACGACTCCTGATCAAAGAACCCTGGCCGGGCCGGAGAACGAAATGGCCGAAATGATCCTGAGAGACGCCATAGCGCGCGGGCTCCGAGAAGCCCTCGACTCCGATGAGAACGTGTTCATCATGGGGGAAGACATTGGCGCCTATCAGGGGGCTTACGCCGTAACGAAGGGCTTCCTCGACGAGTACGGCCCCGAGCGTATCAGGGACACACCCATCTCCGAGTCCGCCGTGGTTGGCGCGGGTGTGGGGGCCGCGATGGCTGGGCTCCGGCCAATCGTGGAGATGATGACGATCAATTTCATGCTGCTGCCGTTG
>CAUZJF010000004.1:0-26512 GCA_963579975.1 Dehalococcoidia bacterium | reverse complement strand
ATCTACCTCAGCGAGGCCCTCAGAGGCGAGCCCGTTGGGCTGGTTCCACCGGACGACCGCTTCTGGACCATCTGGTTTGGTCCGCTGAGTATCGGGCTGCTGGATGATCACAATCGTTCCGTCTCGCATACACCTACGAAATTGTTACCCATGTCCCTGGTTGCACAGCATACCTATCAAAGGCCATTCTATGGCTTGCCCGAGAATGGCGTCAAGGAAAACTGCGGCCTTCGGTCCGGTGTTAGCTCGAGTCGTTGCAGCCCGAATTGAGTGACCCAGGCTAAGTAGCCCACTGTCAGCTGGACGGTACTCTCCGGCACCCGCCAGTCGACGGTCTAGTGGGCTATAATACGACCCTAGCCAGGGCCCAGGGGCCGGAGGCTAATGGCAACATGTCAGAGCCCCACACCATCGTTACCGACTATGCCGACGAGCTGTTAGCAACCCCTAGGGCCCATCTGGCGCTCGAGCTATTACAGGACGAAAGCGGACTGAAGCTGCTACACCAGGGACGGGTTCTGGCTGAGTGCCACCTGACGCGTGAGGGAATGGCTGCCGCGGGCTACATGGCCAGAGCGCTCGGGGCGAAGGTCCCGCCGCTGGGGCAGTCCGCTACCGCCCGGGTGTCCACAGGGGTTTTGTTCCGCGCCGTGTCGATCGCATCTCTCGACCTAAGCGTCGAAGAGTCGTTCACGCTGCTTGAGCGGTGGCTCGAAGAGGCGGACCTGCAGCGCGCCGGCTCGAGCGACGCGACGTAGGCGGCGGCGAGAGCATGAAGCCGGTGCAGAGCGAGTAGACACGAGGCTTCCGAAACCGGGGGCTTGCCTATATAATCCGATCGGAGATTTCGGGGCGTTCCGTACACAATGGCACTAGATTACGCTTCTCTGGAACCAGGCCAGTCCATCTCTAACACGGAGTTCGAGGTCGATGTCTCGTTGGTCTCAGCCTACGTTGATGCCGTCGGCGACGAGTCGGGGATATTTGACCCGGACGACAGTCCTTCGCTGGTCCCACCTATGGCGATCGCAGCTCAAAGTCTAAAGACGGTGCTCGACGAACTCGCGATTCAACCAGGGACCCTCCACGCCGGACAGGAGATCGAGTTCACCAAGGCAGTCGAAGTGGGGGAAAGATTGAGCTGCCGCGCAACCGTTGGCCAGAACTCGGTCCGAGGAGACTGGAGATTCCTTGTCGTCGAGATCTCGACTGGAAACGCGAGCGGACAAGGCGTGATGTCTGGCAAAAGTACTCTGATGGTGCCCGTTGCCGCGTCCTGAAATGGCATCATCCTATCGAGAGGGCGACAAACTGCCGACGGTCGAGCGGCTAATTACGCAAGAACGAATACAACGGTACGCTGAGGCGTCGGGGGACTTCAATCCGATCCACATAGACCCGGGGTTCGCGGCGTTGTCTCAGTTCGGAGGAACGATAGCGCACGGCATGTTAATCGCGGCGTTGGTGTCCGAAGCAATGGCCGTGGGCTTCACGCGGGACTGGGTCGAGACCGGCCGCCTGAAGCTGAGGTTCAGGGCCCCGGTAAAGCCGGGCGACAGAGTAGCGACGTTCGGGAAGGTGAAGCGCGTCCGAGAGGCCGACGGTGGGAGCGAAATTGTTTGCTCCGTCGGCGTCAGCAAGCCTGACGGCGAATCGGCTGTGACGGGCGAGGCTGTCGTGAGGGCCCGGACGTGAGCTGTCCGTAATTGCTCGAGGCTCGGCAAACACTGCGGTCTTTGGCATCCAGAAGCGCCTGAGGTGTGATGATTGACAGCGAGTAGTGGACTGGTACGCATAGCAGTTGACGCGATGGGGGGTGACTACGGTCCAAGCGAGACCGTACCAGGCGCCGTCGAAGCCGCCAGAGGAGGCGGCGTGCAGATCGGTCTAGTAGGTGAGCCGGACGCCGTAAAGGTCGAGCTGGCCAAACACGATGTCGACGGCCTGCCCATTATGCAAGTCCCCTCGGAGGGTGTCATTCTCGAGGACGAACAGCCCGCGATAGCGCTGCGGCAGAAGCCACGAGCTTCGATCATGGTATCGACCGGGATGGTCAAGAGCGGCCTGGCCGACGCGTCGGTCACCATGGGCTCGACCGGAGCCGCTATGGCCGCGGGTGCGGTGGTCCTCGGGGTAATCGAAGGGATCGAGCGGCCGGCGATAGGGGGCCCAATTGTCGGATTGGCGCCCCATACAATGATAATCGACCTGGGCGCGAACGTAGACTCCCGCCCGACCCAGCTTCTCAGCTTCGCGGTAATCGGCGAGGTTTTTGCGAAGCAGGTCTGGGAGATCGAGCGTCCCCGGGTTGCCCTTCTCAGCGTAGGCTCCGAGACCGGTAAAGGTAACCGCCAGGTTAGGGAGACAACGGAGCTACTGGCCAAGAGTGGCCTCAATTTCATTGGGAACGTCGAGGCCAACGACCTGCCCTACAATAAGACCGACGTTGCCGTGTGCGACGGCTTCGTCGGGAATGTCGTCATGAAGCTGACAGAGGGCCTGGGGAGTGGGATCTCGGACCACCTTAAGAACCGCCTGGAAGGGAAGCTTCCTGAAGTGGAGCTGGCGGACCTGGCTCGTGACGTGTACGAGATCAATAACGTTACCGAGACTTATGGCGGTGGCCCGTTGTTCGGTGTGAACGGGGTCAGCGTGGTCGGGCACGGGCGCGGCAAAGCCGAGTCGGTCAGGCGTGCCATCGAGACGGCCAGACGGTTTGTGGAAGTGGGATTTGTCGCGAGTTTGAACGAAGAGCTGGCGCGGGTCAAACAGGCGGTCGGCGAGTAGCTTGAGGGAAACGTGGGAGACACCAGGATAAACGGAAAGGCGGCGCTAGTCACCGGCGCCTCGAAGGGCATCGGGCGCGCGACGGCCCTCAAGTTGGCTGAGATGGGCGTGAAGGTCGCCGTCAACTACAACTCTTCGCCCAATGCGGCCGCCGAAGTAGCGACCGGCATCACCGAAGGCGGCGGTGAGGCCATGACCGTGCAGGCAGATGTCTCCGACCGCGAGCAGGTCGCGGCCATGGTGAAGACCGTGGATGACGCATGGGGCCAAGTAGACATCCTGGTCAACAACGCTGGCATCATAAACGACCAACTTCTGCTACGAATGTCGGACGAGGCATGGCATCGGGTCATAGACGTGAACCTTCACGGGACGTTCTACTGCACGCGGGCCGTCCTTAGGAAGATGGTGAGTAAGCGCTGGGGCCGTATTATCAACATAGGGTCCATAGTGGGCCTGAGGGGCAACCCTTCTCAGACCAACTACACCGCATCGAAGGCGGCGATGATCGGCTTCACGAAGGCTCTTGCCAAAGAGGTTGCGACGAGGAACATCACGGTCAATTGCGTGACCCCAGGCTATTTCGACACCGAAACGACGTCGGTCCTGACGAAGCGGCAAAGAGACTATTGGAATAGCATGATCCCCCAAGGCCACTTCGGTGAGGTCGACGACGTGGCCAATCTCGTCGCGTTCCTCGCCGGCGAAGACTCCAAATACATCACCGGCCAGGTGGTGAGCGTCGACGGCGGCCTGGCGGTCTAGGGTGTGGCCGTAGCGGGCAACCGGTACCGCGTATCACGATCGTAGGCTGACCAACGACGCCCACATGACATTCACCGGCAAAGTTGCGCTTGTGACCGGAGGCTCGCGGGGGATCGGCAAGGCCATCGCCCTCGAGTTCGCCCGACGTGGCGCCGACATTGCCTTTAACTACATGCGCAGTCATGAGGCGGCGGCCGAGACGCAGGACGAGATCAAGAAGCTTGGCGTGCGGTGCCAACGACTGCGAGCGCACCTGGCCGACACCGATCAAATAAAGCGCCTGTTCGCCGAGGTACGGGACGAGTTCGGAGCACTGGACGTCCTCGTGAACAACGCTGCGTCAGGCGTTCAGAAGCCGGCGGCGGAGCTGGAGGAGAAGCACTGGGACTGGACCATGGACATAAACGCCAAAGCGCCATGGCTCTGTGCCGTGGAGGCCTCGCGCCTGATGAACAACGGCGGGCACATCGTCAATATCACGAGCCTGGGTTCACAGCGAGTGCTCCCCAACTACTTTTCGGTCGGCACCTCGAAAGCAGCTCTGGAGGCCATCACTCGCTATCTGGCAGTCGAACTGGCGCCCAAGGGTATATCGGTAAACGCGGTCTCGGGCGGCTACGTCGAAACAGGAGCACTGGACCACTTTCCGAATCGTGACGACATGCTGTCGGCGGGAGAGCGGACGCTGTTGGGCAGGTCGCTGACAAGCGAGGACATCGCTCGTGTGGTGGCGTTCCTCTGCACCGACGAGGCGTCCGCTATTCGGGGTCAAGTGGTGGTGGTGGACGGAGGGGGAGCGCTTACCGCCGGCCTGCCAGGCCAGGCGAAGGAGTAGCCGCACTGTCTGGCCGCCGGCTATCGAGGTAGGTCTATTATCTCGATGGTAGTCGTCGAACCTTCCACCTGTGTATCCATTGTGGTCCCCGGGGCGGCCTGGGCCCTCTTCACGTAGCCCAAGCCGATGCCGCCACCGAGACTCCGCCGGGCCGAGACCGACGTGACCACCCCAACGGTTTTTCCTTCGAGGGTCAGCTTGCTGCCGGTGAGAGGCTCGACTCCGGCGCTCCACCGCAAGCCAACGAGTTGCTTCTGCACCTTCTTGTAGGTGTTGAGCCGAGCGATCACTTCCTGGCCGACGTAACAGCCCTTGGTGAAGCTGATCAGGTCCATCAGGTTTGCTTCCAGCGGGTTGTAGTCTTCGCTGAGCTCGGCGCCGAACGCTGAGACGCCCCGCTCGATCCTGACGGCCTCGAATGCCTGAGAACCTACGGGCTTGACACCCATCCCGCTCCCAGTCTCGAGGATCCGGCCCCATAGCCGGTTCCGCTCAGCGGCGGCGACTATGATGTCGTAGCTGGGCAGCTTCAAGAAGTCGGTACGGTGCACTTCAGCTTCCGCTCCCGCCAGGCTAACTCGATGGAAGTCAAAGGGCGCCAGAGACGGGACACCGGGGCCGGCTAGATCACCAAGTAGGCTCGTTGCGTTGGGACCCACTAACGAGAGCATCGCAGTCTCGGTCGTTACATCGCGGACGACGACATCCTCCATGATCATGTAGAAGTCGATCCAGTCGATGACCTTCTGGCAGCCATCTGGGGACGTCAGGACGAGAAGCCTGTCGTCGTGCTTGAAGACGTACAGCAGGTCGAGTATGCGGCCCTTGCTCGAGATCAGGACTGTCCCGACCCCCTTGCCAGCCTCGAGCTCCATCAGCTCGTTGGTTGACAGCCGATTCAGGAGGTCGAGGGCATCTTCGCCGGAGACGCTAAGACGGCCGACATCGGACCTGTCCAGAAGCCCCACCACACCCGTCAATGCCTCGTACTCTTCCTCAATGGTCGAGTACGTCTGGGGAATAGGCGATGTGCCGGAGGTGATCTGTTCGGCTGTCGACGGAGTGGCGCTCATAGGTCCCTCAAACGAGTACGCCCCGGTCGATCGGGGCGTACTCGTGAGTTAAATGCCTGCCGCAGGCTAAACGCCGAACGAGGTGCCGCACCCGCAGGTCGTTTTTGCGTTCGGGTTGTTGAACACGAAGCCCTTCCCGTTCAGGCCGCCGGAGTACTCCAGGATCGTGCCGGCAAGGAAGACGTACGACTTGCGGTCGACGAAGAGCTTCATGCCGTGTTCCTCGATCAGCTTGTCGTCTTCGCGAGGTTCATCGACGAGGTCAAGCACGTAGGTAAGCCCGGAGCAACCTCCGCCCTTGACGCCGACGCGAAGATTTCCGTCGGGCTTGCCAGCCTGCGAAGCAAAGCTGCTCACGTGGTCAGCGGCCTCTTTAGAAATGGATATCGTAAGCGGCTTTGGCTTTTCCCTAACCTGTGTCACTTTGTCTCCCGTTCGAACAGGCGAAATGCTATCTAAGACTGCCGATCATTGTATCTGCGGCGCTGCGTCAAAGTCAATGAATCCCGGTCGTTGCCCGATCGCACGCTTCTGGCCATCGCCTAGTTCACGTCGACATCGACTTCCCGCGCCACGTGACGAATGTACTGCTGCCCCTGGATTGTCTCGGCGTACGGAAAATGCTCGGCGAAGAGGGTGACGTCGTGGTCAAGCTCCCCGAGACGCCGGAGGATGGTGTGATAGTCCATCGTGCCCGTGCCTGGAACAGCCTCGTCGACGTGAGCAATGATTTTGCCGCCACCGGACATCGTGACGTCCTTGGCGTGGATTCCGGTGATGTAGCCGCCCAGCTCATCGAATATCTCGTTAACCAGCTCGGTCGTACGGTAGATCAGGTGCGGCCAGACCAGGTTGACCGGGTCGATCAAAATCTTGAGCCGCGGGGACGGCACGGCGTCAAAGAGCTGCTTGTATCGCTCGACGGAGTTCAGCGGGCTTTGGATGTGAGGGTGTCCCGCCACATCCATCTCAGCCTCCTCGGCGAGTTCGACAAGCTCCCGTACGCCGTCGACGCAACTTGCCCAGACTTCGTCAGACCACATCGCCGGCGTGCCCCGCCCGGCGAGCAGGCCGAAGCCCACGAAGTGTGCGCCCAGTATGCGCCCGTGCCGAAGCTGGCGCCGGTAGAGGTCGAGGGTGTACTTGTGGTCGTCCCGGTCGTACCCCCCGAGGCCTCCCCACGGCCTGGTGCCTTTGTAAAAGCCCGTGAACTCGCCGACGCGAAGTCCGTTCTCGTCGAGGAAGCTGCGCGCCTCTCTGGCGTCGTCGTCCGTCCAGTCCGCGGGAAGCGACGAGATCGTGACGGCGTTGACTTCCATAGTCGCCGCCTTTTCGACGAGCTGTCGGCGATGGTCCGTCGCGTCCGCACCCTCGCCGACCTGTAGGTGCACACCCAGCGGTGCGCTCATGATGATCATGCGTTGTCTCCTCTTTCGTTGTTGGCGCATCTAGGACTACGGGCGCTAGTGAGCTCGCATAGCGCAAGCCGTGGCGGCAAACGAACCGACTTCACCGGCCGGCAGCCTCACAGACCGGGCACACCGGGCCGAATTTGATACAAAGCGTTGGACCGCTCCGCACTTCTACCGTAGCAGTACTCCTGTCTTTCGCGGTCGCTATGGGCTGCCAGAGTACTACCCCTGGGCGCGAACTGTCCATCGACGCCGCTTCCGAAGGGCCCGTCCACTGCAATGACCCGAGCCTTGACCAACGGCTCCGCAACTCCTGCGGACACGGCGATTCCCTTGCAGCGATCCGCGAGACGACCAAGATAGCCAGGCTACAAAATCTTCTCCCCCAGGACGATGATTAGCCGGTCGCCTTCTCGATACGGCTTGCGATCGTACTCACCGTACTCGTTGATCACCCTGTACCTACAGCTCTCCATCAGTTCGATAATGTCGTCGTGGTACATGACTCTCTCGACCTGAGCAGCGGATCGAGTTTCCCGGCTTCCATCTAGACAGCGTATCTCCATCCGAAACTCGGATGCGATCAAGCGGGCGCCCCTGTCAAAGCGGTGAGTCGCGGTCAACCGGAACAGGACGCCAGTCTCTGGCACTACCGTCCAGTCCTCCATCTGCCGGCCCTCCTGAACTTGCTGTGTCCAGTGTTGAGGTGACATTTGGACGATCAGCAGCTTGCCCGACCTCCTGAGCAATCCGTGGACGTTGACCAGCGCTTTGCGTGGTTCTGTATCCGTCACGAGGCAGCTAAGCGTGTTCCCTGAGAAGATGGCCAGCCCAAAGTGCGCCTCGGAGTCAAATCCGGCGACACCCGATTCGGCTAGCTGGACCCGTTCCGCGACCGTTGGGGCCAAGTTGGCGACACGTGCCCTGCTGACATTCAGCATCGCGGCAGACCTATCGATCCCGGTCACGCGGATTCCGACGGAGGGGAGGTCGGCGACTAGAACTCCTGTCCCGCACCCGCACTCCAGAACCGGCTGAACCGCATTCTTGGGCTACGTCGATATAGAGGCTGGTGTCGCGCTTTTGGCCGCGCGACCAGATCTGGTCGCAGAATTCGGCGAATGCCTCGAAGAAATCGGTCAACTTGTGCCCGCGTTGGAACTCCTATTGCAGTGTGGCTCCCACGGACAGCAGAGGTCCGCGGGAGCAGATGGGAGCCGTGCCTACACGTCGGAAGATGCCAATGATCCTGGTACCAGGATATCCACCTGCTCTCCCGACCCGAACTTATGCCAAGCGCCGTTTATGTAGAGCGTCACCGCTCCTTGTCCGAGCACCCGCCATCCATCGGAACCACCCGAGCAGCACGTCATCGAGTCGATGCCGAGGACGTATACGCCGGACGGCATTTCTGCCGCGAGCTGCTTCGCGACCGTGAAAGGGTCGCTGCGTTCGTGATGGGGTAAAACGGCCCCCGGAACGATACCCAGCGCCTCCGTCCAGTCGCGGAAGCGCATCCACGACCCCAGCACCATCGCGCCCGCGCTCGAACCGGCGACCGTGGCTCCCCGAGCCAGCGCATCTTCGAGCTTCCGAAGCAGCAGCGATCCTTCGAGAACGCTAAGAAGGTGCCTCGGACTGCCGCCGGTCAGGTACAGAACGTCAGCCGAATCGGCGGGCGCCAGCAATTCGGCGTCGGCGGCCTCTGTCGCGTCGAGCACCATCAGTGCCGACGCGTCCGCGCCGAGGCCGGAGAAGTACCCTACACCGTTGGCCGCGGCCTTGGAGGGACTCTGCTCGGCGGCCGCGGTTGGAATGACAAGAACGCTCGGCCGGTCGCGCCCGGTGGCCTCGAGGACGGCGCGGTCCATCTCCTCGCAGCCTGCTCGGAACTCGTCGCCTCCCACCAGTGCGATATGCCCTGCCATGCGCGATGTCTCCGTCGGCTTACAGCCGAGTATGGTGGTAGGCCCCATTCTAGCAGAGCTCTGTTGTGGCAACTCCCGACCGACGAGGTTGCCATCGTTTCTCTGAGAGGCTCACGATGCTAACCTCTCTCTCAGCGGAGGCAGCCATGCAGGCGAGAGCTGACGTGGTCATCATCGGCGGTGGAGTTATGGGTTGCAGCATTCTGTACGCCCTGGCAGAGAAGGGGCTGACCAACGCTCTGCTGCTCGAGCAAAACGCCCTGGGGTCGGGTTCGACGGGCCGGTCCCAGGCCATACTCCGGATGCACTACTCCAACGAGGTCACCACACGAATGGCGTGGGAGAGCCTAAAGGTATTCCGCAGTTTCGAAGAGGTCACCGGCCGTCCTTCCGGGTACATCCGAACGGGATACCTGCTGATCGTCGGACAGCCTGACCGAGCGGCCATGGACCGGAACGTCGAGATGCAGAACGGGCTCGGCGTCAACACCGACGTCGCATCCGCCGACGAGTTGAAAGACATTGCGCCGCAGTTCGCCGTGGCTGATGGCGAAGCCTGCGCATTCGAGCCGGAGTCGGGGTACGCGGACCCGTGGGCCGTTACGAAGGGCTACGTGGAGCGGGCAAGGGAGCCAGGCGCCAGGTACGGATGAACCGGCCCGCGACCAGCGTCCAGGTACATAGGGGACGGGTCACGGGCGTGGCCACGACTCAAGGCACGGTCTCGACGCCCAACGTCGTCGTGGCCGCCGGGCCATGGTCGAGGGCGTTCATGACAGACCTCGGAGTAGACATCCCGTTGCAAACGGTACGGCACCAGGTGATCACGCTACATCGCCCCGAGGACCTGGCCGCGGACCACGCGATCGTCGGCGACATCGTGAACTCGCTATCGGCGCGGCCCGAGGCGGGCCACCTGACGCTGATCGGCGTAGGCGAAGACGAGCAAGTCGAGGTCGGCGGGCACGATCACGGCGTGGACGTCGCGGTCGCGTAGGACGTGGCGGCCAAGCTGTCCACCCGCATGCCGGGTATGTCCAAAGCCGAGTTCCGCGGCGGCTGGTCCGGCCTGTTCACAACCACGCCCGATTGGCCCCCGATCATCGACCGAATCGACGGGGTCGACGGCCTGTTCTGCGCGGCCGGTTTCAGCGGCCACGGCTTCAAGCTGGCGCCTATGGTAGGCCTAGCGATGGCCGAGATGGTCGCCCAGGGGCAGGCGACGACCATCGACGTCTCGATGCTCGGGCTCGACCGGTTCACGGGCGGTAGGCGTATGGAGTCGCGGTACAGGATGAGCGTACTAGCGTGAGGAACCCGCGCCGGACGTGGGACGGACGCGCGCCCTTGATCTCTACGCTCTCAGCGACCTCTGCGGCAAACTCTAGTTCGACACCTGGACGATCATCTCGATTTCCACCGGTATGTGGAAGGGCAGGCTGACGAAGCCTACAGCAGAGCGGGCGTGGCGGCCCTTGTCGCCGAATACCTCGACGAGCAGGTCCGAGCAGCCGTTGATCACGGAGGGGTGCTCGGAGAAGTCCGGGGTCGTGTTGACCATCCCCAGCAGCTTGACTACCCTTTCGACCTTGTCCAGGTCGCCGGTCTCGTCCTTGATCCTGGCGAGTATGTTGAGTCCCACCAGCCGCGCTGCTTCGTATCCTTCTTCTTTGCTCAGGTCTTTGCCGACTTTCCCCTCGGGGATAGTGCCGTCGGGCCTGGCGGCTGGGCCGACGCCCGACAGAAACAAAAGGTTGCCGGTCCTGACCGCCGGCACGTAGTTGGCGGCGGGCGCCTGCGCCGTGGGTAGGGTTATTCCCAGTTCATTGAGTTTTGCGTCGACAGCTCCCATCGTTAGCCTCCTTATGCTCCTAGTACGGCGGCATTGTACCTGAACACCTAGCCCGATGGTTCGGCGACGCTCTCTACCACTTCGAGGAGCCGGAACTGAGGCAGGGCCAGCACGACGAAAGAAGGGAGTCCGAGCCGCTTCCAGAATGGGAGAGGTTCCACTCCGGCTACACGGTGCAGGAACAGGGCCATTACGGTCCCATGCGTGACCACGGCCAGGTGTCCCGTCTGCATGCGCCTCGACAATCGTATCGATCACGTTGGCGAACCTGCGGTTGGCCTGTTCGGCGGTCTCCTTACCGAAGACCGGGCGTCCGGGGTCCGTCGCAAAGAACTCCTCAATCCGGTCTTCGAATTCCTGCGCCCCGAGGAACCCAACGTTGCTCCGGTCGTGTTCTTGGAGCCCTTCCGATACCTCTGATTCGACGCCCAGCTTGTCGGCTACGATCCGGCCCGTCTCGATCGCCTTGGGTTCCGAGCTCGTGACGACGGCCGTGAGGTGATGTTCCGCAAGCGCATCCGCGAGGGTCTCACAGAGTGCGCGACCGGTGTCCGAGAGGTGCCACTCTCTGCTGGGAGCAACAGGATCGATGTCAGGGAGCGAATGTTTGACGAGGACGAGCTTGCGCATCCAGCTTTTCTTTGGAGAGCAGACTTCCCTGTCTATGGCGTCGCTATCGAGGCGTGGTCCGGGGCGCGCACACAGCTTCACCTCCACGGAGTCGATGATCGACCTACGCTTCGCCCTCAACGAACGTCAGGATGCCCGCCGGGTTTTCGACGATGAGGGCGTCGACCTGGTCCTCAGTGAGTCCCTTTTCGTGCAGGCGCGGGACGATGTTCTCCAGTATGTGCCCGTAGCCGTGGCCGCCGTATCTCGTCAGCTTGTGCTTGGAGAATATGTCATGGGCCAGCACGACGCGGGAGCCATACCCTTCATCGACGAGGAGCTTTACGTAGTCGATGCGCTGAGCGTCGCTGAGCATGTCGATGGGCGAGAGGGGGTAGTAAGAGGTCTCCCAGCCGAACAGGTCGTACTCAAGGTAGCAGCCTCGCCGAGCGAACTCCAGCAACAGGCCTTCGTCCTGTATGGTGCGGTCGATGTGAGACATGACGACGCGGTCTATCGCGGCGCCGGCCTCGCCCAGGATATCGAGGACCTCGAAGGGGGCGGCTTCATTCCTGCCGGGGTGAACAAGTATGGGGGCGCCGGTCTCGCGCTGCGCCCGCGCTGCGCCCATGAGGACTTTGCGCTCGTTGTCGGTCAGGGGCCAGGAGCAACCGATCTCGCCGATGATGCCCGCTTTGATGCCGGTGCCGTCGACTCCCGTGGTTATCTCGGCCACGATCTCCTGGGCGACGTCTGCCTCGGTCTTGTCGTTCATGTCCTCCGGATGCACGGCATCGACGTAGTAACCGGCGCCCATAACGACGTTGAGACCAGTGGCCCGCGCGATGCCTGCGAGAGCCTTCGGGTCGCGTCCGATTCCGATGGTCGTCGCATCGACGATGGTACCTCCTCCAGCTCGCTTGAACAGCATCGCCTCAGAGATGGCCGTCTCGATGTCCAGTAGCAGCAGGTTGTCGTGATTCCTGAACGGGTTGTAGCTCACCCAGCCCAGGTTCTCCAGGGCAACCGGCTGATAGGCCTTATGCTTCTCGCTTGCCTCCGACGGGGGCGTGAACATGCATATGAAGTCGATGAGGAGGTGCTCATGAGTGGACGTCGGCCCTAACGTGGCCGACTCGACCGGCCCGAGCACGGTTTGCGCCATCCCTGTCAACTCTGACGTCGGCAAGTCAGCCTCCCTGTGGAACGGAATGTACCGGAGGCTAACTCTCGTAGCACCGGCAGTCAAGAGATGGCGGGCGCATGCAATGCGGCCCTACGGATCTCCGATGCTCGGTGGGCTGTCGAAGTATTCCGGCGCGCCGTGGTACGGGAACATCCCGAACAGGTCCTTTTCGTGCTTCTCCCATACGAGACCAGTCTCGCAATAGGAGGTCGCGCCGTGGGCAGGGGGGCTGTACTCCGGATGGGTGAGCAGGTCCGACCTGTACCAGATCGACCGGTGCTTGAAAGAGCGGCCGACGGGATATCCGACGTCGATGAAGTCGTAGAGCCTGGGGTTCTTTCGCTGCTCGCCGGTGCCTGGTCCAAACTCTGTGTATTTGGCGAGCTCGGACCGCACCGCCTGGACTTCGTTCACAGACATGGGCTCGCCGTTGTTCATGAACAGCGCATCGATCTGCGGGTCCACCATGATCCACTTCTCGTGCTCGTCGGACCAGAACTCGGCTGTGAAATGCCCGAACCAACCGTCGGGCATTTCGTTGGTGAAGACAGCTCCACGCGCCTGGATTCCGACGGCCTGACAGCAGCTTACGAAGGTCGATGAGAAGTGGACGCAGTGGACAATGGGCCGCTGTCCGTTGTGACCGCGCTGGGCCGCGCCCCAGTCGAGGACCGTCTCGGCATCCCAAGGCGCGAATTGCATAGCGACGGCGCTGTTGGCGTGCTCCCAGCTCGACGCGAGCCACATGGTTAGGGCGCGGACCCGATCTAGAATCGCGCCTCCCTCGCCGGCCTTCTCGGGCAACAGCCGCCTGAGGGATTTGAGCCGAGGATTGGCCTGGTCCTCCCAAACGAAGGGCGGCGGCGGCGCATCCTCACCTTCCGCCAGACGCACTCGAACAATGTACTCGCATCGGAACACGTTCAGGTAGCCCATATGATGGTTGCGCCAGGTCGTGCCGGAGTCGTCGCTGATATAGCTGTCAGGCTCGGTGTGGCCTGCTTCAAGGCCCAGCGACCATGAATTCATCGCGGTCGAGTCACACCAGAACTCGAAGGTGTTCTCGCCGGGCCGGAGCAGGCTCGGTTCGAGCTCGATCTCGTGCCAGCGATAGACCTCTCGTGAGTATGGCTCGGCGGGTGTCGCCTCCTTGCCGTTCACGGCGATACGTAGTGGCACAGTCACACCCGGATAGCTGCGGGCCAGTACGTAGAGCGTGGCCGGATTGGAGGTCGGCTCGACCTCGAGCACCTTCCGCGCGTGTCGGAATCTGGTGACCTCTTCCCCCATCGTCGGGATGCCGTGGCCGCTCTCGGTGTAGTACAGCTTGGTCATCAAAGTGCCTCCCAGATTGGACAAACGTTGTTCTCTTGGCTGCGGCGTTGGATAGCAACCTGTTGCAGCTACGGTGCTTTGACCGCCTCAATCACGAAACGACTCTCCGTAAGTACAATGCCGTTTTCGTCGCTGAGATCGCGCTCAAGAGCCAGGAGAGCGTCTAGATCCCGCTCCAGGGCAAACTCGTGGTCCCTCCACTGGGGCATTACTACGGTGACCATCTAGACGACATCTCCCAGACTGCGGTAAGCGTAGGGAGTGTCTTGTGAACGGGCGAAGCCAACCGTCAGACCAGCGTCCGTGAATCCTGCCTGAGTAGGTGTGAAACTGGTCAGGTCGACCTTCTCTGCTAGTCTTGGGGAAGAACCCAACGATTTTCTGCCATTCATTGTGGCCGATCTGTTGAATGAGCAAGCGTCCTCCTGGACGCAATACGCGTGCCGCATCAGGAGGGGACAGCTCCTCGTAGCTGTTCAGCACAATGTCGAAGCTTTCCGATGCGAAGGGAAGATACGAGCCCGACGCGTTCACCACAGCCGCGCCTCTAGGAGACAACTGTCTGGCGGCTACCGCCAGGTTTGGAGGCCATGCATCGGTTGCGACCGCGAACCCCGAATAACCTTCGGAGATGGTTGTGAAAACCTCGCCTCCACCGGTGCCCATGTCAAGGACGGCTCGGGCACCCGCAACGAGCTCCCGAGCGCGGGCCGTGTAGTCCCACGAAGGGCCAGGTCCGGCCGGCTCCATCTGAACCTCGTGGAAGTCCCAGCCCTCCATCCGGTGGGCTCTCGCGACGTACTTGCTAAGCTTAGCTAGCGAATTCTCTCTATCTCGGTATGCCAGGTTACTCCCCCAAATGACCGCCAGCGACAAGGCCTGATCCTACGGCTTATGATATCTGGGCGGTGGTTATCTTGGAAGCCAGTTGATATTATTGTGCCACCTTTTGGAGCCAGGAGACGGGATGGCCGAAACGAGACGTCTGCCATCGTGGCTAAAGGTCCGAATGCCTGGGGGACAGAACTACCTCGAGCTCAAGGACCTGATGCGCGACGGCCAGTTGCACACGGTGTGCGAGGAGGCCCACTGTCCCAACATCGGCGACTGCTGGGAGCGCGGCACGGCGACGTTCATGGTCCTGGGGGACATCTGCACGCGTGCATGCGCCTACTGCGCCGTTACAACCGGGAAGCCTACGGGCCTCGACCTCAACGAGCCGGTCCGTTTGGCCGAGACCGTGGCGCGGATGGGGCTGAAGTACGCCGTGATCACGTCGGTCAACCGGGACGACCTGCCGGACGGCGGCGCGTTCGTATTCGCCCAGTGCATTCGCCAGATACGGAAGCGGCTGCCCGGCTGCAAGGTCGAGGTCCTGATCCCAGACTTCCAGGGCAACTGGGACGCCCTCGCCACGGTGATGGCCGAGGCGCCGGACACCCTGAATCACAACATCGAGACGGTGCGGCGTGTGTTTCACCGGGTCAGGCCAAAGGGCGATTTCGATCAGTCGCTGGAGCTACTGGCACGCGCCAAAGCCATCGACCCGAACGCCGTAACAAAGTCCGGCATGATGGTGGGCCTTGGCGAGACGTGGGACGAGATTGTCGAGACAATGCGGGATCTGCGCGCCGTCGACTGCGAGCTGCTCACGATAGGTCAGTACCTACGTCCGTCCGACAAGCACGTCGCCATGGCCAAGTGGTATCCGCCGAAGGAGTTCGATGAGCTGGCGCGAGAGGCCGAGGCTCTCGGCTTCCGCCACGTGGCCTCGGGGCCCCTGGTAAGGAGCTCCTACCACGCCGACGAGCAGCACGCCGCCGCAACAGAGGCGCTGGCCGTCTGAGTCTTCTCCAAGCCGCGCTTCCGCTCAACGCAGCGGACTTGAACCGACTCGGCCTACGTCCGAAACGACTCTATCACTCGCTGGGTTGCCGAGTATTCGCGCCGTCCGCCCCGAAGGATGGGGGACACCAGGTAGATGGACCTGAAGCCGGCGTCGACGAACTGGTGCAGCACCTGGAGCGCAATATCCTCGCCAGTCCGCCCTTTGGCCATGTCGTCGGTGACCCACTCCGGCGTATCTCCGAAAACGATCCCATCCGGGGCCATGACCTGAATCCCGCAGAAGATTGGCGCTGTAAGGACCTCTCCGTAGCTGCTCGCGTACCTGTCCAGGAACTCGGCAAGCAGCTGAGTGTCGAACAGCGACTGTAGCAGGAAGAACTGGGCCCCTGCCTCGACCTTGCGTCGCGTTAGCCTGATCTGGGCCTCGACGCCCCGTCCGAGATCGATAGTGGCGCCCACGCAGAAATTCGTCGGCGACCGGAGCTTGGCCCCTTTGAAGTCGAGTCCTTCGTTCATGGACCGCACTGATTCGACGAACTCGGTTGGTTTGAAATCGTCGACGGCCTTGACGGAGGACAACTCCCGCTCGCTGAACTCATCACCCTTGACGATCACCAGGTTACGGAGACCGAGTAGCGCAGCCCCTAACAGGAGGCTCTGTGCCGCGACTTTGTTCATGTCCCGAGACGCGAGGGTGAACAGTACTTCTTTGCCGGTGTTCTGAGCAATCCAGTGCGCGGCAAGGGCCGAGTTGACCCTGATGGACTTCCCGGGGTTGTAGGCGACGGAGATGAAGTCGGCGTCTAGCCGTCGGGCGGGTTCAAGAAGCTTTGGGTCGGGGCCGCGAGGCGGAGAGAAGTCGCATACGAAGATGACGTCGTTCGGGTCCTGGGCCCGCCGTTCGACGATGGTCGTCATTGCAGCCTGCCGGAGGTGCTCCCAGGGTTTGGTCGACTCCTGGGACCTCTAGAGTAACCAGCTTCTCGTCGCTCAACCGTGCTCCGACAAGCCCGTCCTGAACCCACCGGCGCAGGCTCAGGACGGACGAGTTTGGTCAGGGTGTCCTAGGGACATGTGGCCTAGGCAGCAGCTATGTTACTTCCAGCCAAACATGCCGTTCTTACCGGGTACGAGCGACACCCGATGGCCGTCGTCGCACTTGTAGCGCTGTTCCTGTACGACGGGGCGCTTGCCGGAGAGAGAGGACTGCTCCATTGTTTTCTGGCAGTCCGAGAATGGGCAATTTACCTTATAGATTACGCGGTTCCGCAGGCGCTCCACCTTTACATGCGCGAGGGCCTCGCTCAAAGTGCGCGAGTCGCCGACATATCGAAGAATGTACCTGGTGGCGGTGCTGAGTATGCTCTTTCCATGGCCGTTCGTGGGGGCAACGTGGGCGTAGTCCTGGAATCCACACTTCATACACATGGGCTCGTCGTAGTCTCGCACGAGCTTGGCGTGGCATCTGGGACACTGCTGCAAAGGGGCGACTGTTGGGGTGGGCTGACGGCGAGGAAAAGTCTGAGGGATTACATCAATGCCAGGCGCGAAACGGGTAGTCGCTGTAGTAACCACGGCGGTCCTCCTTATATGGAACGCGTATCCAGCCGACGTTTAACCGGTCGGTGGTATGCGATACAAAAGCTAAGGAGTGCCAACGCTGGCCGATGGACTGGACAGCCCCAATGGCCAAACACATCCCGGGAAACCGTTGCTGACCCGGGATTACGGTCCGAGCGCGCCCCAAGCTAAAAAAATTCTGCATACCCCCAAAGCGCCTTCATTCTTATACTCGTAAAGGAATATTGCAAGTACTTTTATTGGCAATTTACCATGGATCTGTGGCCTTCTCCGCTGAAGACGTGTCGGAATTACCCCTTGACAATTGACGAACGTATGTACTAATTTGACCCACAAGAGATAGCCGCTCCGCGACGGAGCCTAACCAGAGGGTGGGAAACGCCCCCGATCGAAGGCCGAAGATGGCCGGGTCGGGGGCTTTTGTGTCTCCTGAGGTCCGGGCGCCAGCCCAGGCCTTCTCTGGGGAGTCGAACCGGGATACGCGCTTGGGGGTAGGAATGGAGAGGCCGGCCCGGTCGGCGTACATGGACATAGTCGAACAGCGGACTCTGGACGATAGCAGTTACCGGGTGACAATCGCGGCCAACGAGCAGGCCCGACAGTCGCCTGAGCTGGATATCACAGGACTGTCCACCGAGAACTACGAGAGGAATCCAGTCGCGATGTGGGCTCACGACGCCGTCTGCCGACCGCCCTCGGGCGGCCTACCGATCGGCAGAACGTCGAAGCTGATCAAGTCGGCGGACGGACGGATCGTGGCCGATTTCGAGTTTCTCACCGAGGACCCCTTTTCACAGCGAGTCAAGAACGCATGGGACAAAGGTTTCCCACGGGCAGCCTCGATCAGCTGGCTGCCACTGGAGGGGGGCCTTCGGAGGACGGAAAGTGGAGGGACACGCGCTCCGAGCTTCTCGAATGGTCAATCGTGGCCCTCCCCGCCGACCCGGACGCCCTCAGGAAGTCACATCGCCGCATGATGGCGGCCTTCGTCGGAGTCGACGCCCAAGCCGAGGAGGACCCTGAGACCGGCGATCAGCGCAAGGCCGCCCTGCTCAAAGACAGTGAGCTCGACCTGCCGGACCTGGTCGCCGTCGCGGACCTCGTAGGGGAGATCAGGACCGCTCTCGGGCCATAGAAAGTGGCGGACAGCACCAACAAAACGCGATCGATAGAGGCAAACCCAAAGGAGGTCACAACGTTCCGAACACGGACATCGAGGAGATCAAGAAGGAGCTGGTCGACATCAACGCGTTCGTTCAGGAGAGATTCGATCCTGTAGCGAAGGATGTCGATTTACTGAAGGAGGAGAGCGACAGGCTGGAAACCGAGGCGCTCCGGCTCCAGGAACATGAGCGGACTGTACGCCGCGAGGCGATGGAAACAAAGCGTCGAAGCTCCTGTTTGCCCATCCTCTCAGTTAGACAACGACGGTGCAGGACACCTTCGACGGCAAGAGCGCCTTGACTGCCGTGACGGCCAAGGCGCTGTCTCGGGAGGAAGTCTGGGCGCTAAAGGAAGCCGTGAACGGCTACTACGGGCTAGCTCTGTAACTCATACCGGGACGCGCATCTCGGCGCGCGGTGAACCTAAAGGAGCCCGTCGAGCCACAGGAAAGGGACAGGCAATGGCAACGATATCGATCACATACCCAGACGCATACGCGCAGGCCGCGAAGAAGGCTGTCAATCGCATGGTTAAGGAACGCGTCCGCTCATACCAGCGGCTGCACGCGTCTGCGATTTCTGACACGGTCCAGGCGGCCGTCGCGCTTCAGACGGCCTTCGGGAGCGACAGCTAATGCCTGGGATCGAAATGGGAATCAACCAGGGCTCGGCCCTTCAGTTCTACAAGGCCATGTGGGGGCCGGCCTACGAAGCGGTGCTGAACATCCTCGGAAGCACGGGTACCGTCCTCCCCATCGGGGACCCGGACCACGGCCAGCCGAACGCCACGACCTTTGAGACTGTCGGCGAGGAGCAGGCGACCTTCACCTGGTCGGAGGCGCCGGGGTCCTTCGATACGAGTCTGGACCTCACCGATTCCGACGGGTTCCAACGGAACCAGCCCATACTTCTCGGAGCTGGTCTGGGACGACGGCGCCGAGAACATCGAGAACATGGTTTTCATGCGGACCAGGAACGCGACCAACCAGGGGCGCCCAGACCGCGTGGACACTGTCCGAAAAGCCCCAGTTCTCGGCCAGCGAGACCAAGGACTTCCTGGCCGAGAGCAAGGCCTACGACGTGGTCGGAGGGCAGGTAACGCCGGTCGAAGACACCGATTACGACGCCAACACTCAGCAGGACGGAATGGGCGCCGACATATCCAGCGAGCTGACGGTCAGCCATCCGAACACCGCCGACTTCAACGGCAAGGGGACTCTGGTCCGCGTGACGTTCGGAACCACCCCCGGATACCTGACGCTGCTCAAGCTGAGGACCCTCAACGCGCTTACCTACGACGACCCGGTACTGTTGCTGGCCGAGGGCGCCTCGAGCAAGAACGCCTACGGCGAGCGGATCAGGACAATCGAGGCTCGGTGGACAAGGGAGATCGACGTGGCGTTGGCAACAGTCCGAAGCCGTCGAGATAGGAACAAAGACCCCAAGACGGTATTGAGGCTCGTCGTCCCCAACGGCTCGAGAGCCAATATGATGTCAATACTGCAACGCGGGTTGTCGGACCAAATCACAGTCAGCTACTCAGCGATGAGTATAAACGAAGATTTCTTCATCGAAGGACACCGACTTACGGTCTCGGAGGGCTGGACCGCCGTGACCCGCGAGCTTCTGCTCGAAAGCATTTAGCGCGGGCGTCCATCTGGCTTGGACGATTCTGGACGCGAGTCTCAAAGGAGTAACATGGAGATCGATCTCACGCCATTTTTCAACGCGGGCATCCCCGGTGTGCTGCTCGTGTGGTTCATGTTTCGGCTCGAACGCATACTTAGCCGCTTCGATATGACGGTCCAGCTGGTCGCCAGGGCTATTATCCGCCTCCTTGAGCGTGCGGCCCCGGAAGAAGCCTCGGCTTTGAGCAGGGCCTTGTACAAGGCGAACGGCCAGGACGAGCAGGCCTGTGCAGGTGTTGTCTCAGCGAACGGCTCAGCTACTCCCGTGATCACGGTCACTTGCGCCATCTGCAGAAGATATGAAATAATTCAACACTAAATCGATAGCTAGGAATGGCGACTTGGAAAGCACAGCGCAACTGCCCAGGACGGGTGCCAGGGTCACGGAGATCGAGGCGACCGGTATTGATTGGGCCAGGCTCAGGTTCGCTATCTGCATTACGATCTTCGGTGGCGCGGTTGGAATCACCACCGTGCTTGTCAACCACATCGCTCGGATCGAGTACCCTGATATCGTCCAGCGGCTGACCCTATGGGACACCTTGTTGTTCGGCACAGCCGGCTTTCTGGGCAGCGCTTTGGTCGCCGCACCGAGCGCATATTGGTTGTTCGGGCCGATCCCGACCTATCTGGTGCGGAAGAAACGGGCGAGTCGGGGGTTCCGCAAATGGGTGGTTCTCAGCTTGACATTCGGGCTCCTGTTCCCCTTCGTTACGGGAGCCGTTTTCATCCCGGTCGGCTTCAACCTCGTCGACTTTGGTTCCGGGCTGCTGACCATACCTGAGATCCTCGCAAAGAGTGTGGACCTCATAGTGTTTGCGCCTTCAGTCGGGCTTCTATTGGGCATCCGAATCGTTTTCACGGGAATGATCGCCGCGGTGGTCTTTGCCCCGGGCGCCTGGCTGATCGACAGGTTTAATCTATCCGACGACCCCACCACGGCCAGGTATGGAACGTGGGCGATCACCGTCGTGGTGTCGCTGGGCCTGCTTGCCTTCGTGGCAATCGGGCCCGAGCAGTTCTTGGCGAGGCTCGGCTGACGCTTGTCTTACATCATTCGTGGTTTCGTGGCGGCGGCCAGGAAAGGTTGTGACGCCGCCTGGGCTGGTTGTGGTCAAACCGGTGATGACGGGGTGCGGCGAGGCCGCCACCATCTGCTTGACAGGACTGAACGAATTACTATAGCCTGACTTGGCCGGTTTTCAGGGGTCCCATGGGTCTTTGGTCCCCTGGCGCTTTTTGGTGCGCGGACATTGATCCAGGGATGAGGTGTAGCCAATGGCTGAACAAGTAGCAGCAGGTTCCGCAACATTCCTCCAAGATGAGGAGGAGTTCAACGTAGCGTCCCAGTGGCGCCTGATGTGGTGGCGCTTCCGGCTGCACAAGCCCGCCGTGGTCTCCGCTGTAGTCGTGATTTTCTTCTACGCCACGATGCCGTTAGCTGAGTTCATCGGGATGGGTGAACCCGGACTCGTAGACGAGCAGTTCCACTACTTGCGGCCTCAGCCCATCAGGTTCTTCGACAATGGCTCATTCAGTCCCCACGTAAACGGCCTGCGGGGATACAGGGACGAGGCGTTCAAGAAAGAGTACGAGTTGCTTCCCGATGTGAAGATACCGATAAGCTTCTTCGTACGTGCATGGGACTGGGAGTTCCTGAAGGTACTCAAGAGCGATCGTCACCTCATCGGATTCTCCGATCCGGCACAGGTCAAAGAGCGGGCGGCTCCCTTCGTGCTTGGCACCGACAACCTGGGGAGAGACCAGTGGTCGCGCCTTATGCTGGCCACACGCATCTCCCTCTCGGTCGGCATGGTTGGTGTTGGGCTCAGCCTCATCGGCGGTATCTTCCTCGGCGGTATCTCAGGCTACTACGGCGGCGTCGCGGATACTGTCATCCAGAGGGTTATCGAGATAATGGGCGCCATACCCGGCCTACCCTTGTGGATGGGCCTGTCGGCCGCCGTGCCTCAGGATTGGAGCGTACTTCAAGTCTATTTCGCCATCACCGTAATCCTCTCGATCTTTGGTTGGACGGGGATGGCCCGGACCGTAAGAGGTAAGTTCCTTGCCCTCCGCGAGGAAGACTACGTCATGGCCGCGCGCCTGTCAGGCACAACCGAGGCGCGCATCATGTTCCGGCACATGCTGCCGAGTTTCTACAGTCACATCATCGCGACGATCAGCCTGTCGATACCCGGTATGATAGCCGGTGAGGTCGGTCTCAGCTTCCTCGGCCTTGGTCTCAGGCCACCGGCAGTAAGCTACGGCATCATGCTCCAGCAGGCGCAGAACCCGCAAACGGTGGCGCTTTATCCATGGCTGATGTTCGTCGCTCTGCCGGTTATCGTCGTGGTCTTCTGTTTCAACTTCCTTGGCGACGGCCTCCGAGACGCGGCCGATCCCTACGGCAAGATGTCGGGATAGGTGACTAACATGGTTGCGGCAGAAACAACCAAGATACGAAAAGACCCGGTACTGTCGGTAAATAACCTCCGGACCTACTTCCCCACGATGGAAGGAGTCGTCCAGGCGGTCGATGGCGTCAGCTTCGAAATAAGGCCCGGCGAGACTCTCGGGGTCGTTGGCGAGAGCGGCTGCGGCAAGAGCACTCTCGGTCGTACTCTCCTCCAGATTCTGGACAATCCGGGGCGCATCGAGAGTGGGTCTGTCATCTGGCGTCGCGATGACGGCGAAGGTAACGTAAACGAGATCGACATCGCCAAACTGGCACCGGACAGTCGAGCGATGCGCAGTATCCGCGGCGATGAAATCGCCCTGGTCTTCCAGGAGCCCATGACGGCCTTCAGCCCCGTTCACACAATTGGGAACCAGCTCAACGAAGCAATAGTGCTTCACACCGATATCCCGTATAAAGAAGCGGGAGAGCGGGCACGAGAGCTGCTCGATATGGTCGGCATCCCGAACCCAGAGCAGAGGCTTAAGGAGCATGCCTGGCAGTTAAGCGGTGGGCTTAGGCAGCGGGCGATGATCGCGATGGCGTTGGCATGCGACCCGAAGCTGCTGATAGCCGACGAGCCGACAACAGCCCTCGATGTAACGACCCAAGCTCAGATCTTAGCGCTGCTCCGGCGGCTGCAAGAAGAGAACGGCATGGCGATTCTGCTGATTACACACAATCTGGGCGTTATCGCCGAGATGGCGGACGAAGTAGTCGTGATGTATCTGGGCAAAGCTGTCGAGAGTGGGCCTGTCGAAGATGTTTTTTACTCACCTCAGCACCCCTATACTCAGGGTCTCCTACGATCTATCCCAAGCATCTATGCCAAGGGTGTCGAGCGACTTCCTTCCATCAGCGGATGGATCCCGCATCCCTTCAACCGTCCGTCGGGATGCACATTCAGACCTCGCTGCCCCTCCTTCATGGAAGGGATCTGCGACCGACATGAGCCCGAGTTCCAACCGCTGGAGGGCACGCAGCAGACAGTGAGCTGTTTCCTCCACCACCCTCCCCAAGAGGTAGCCGAACGTGGCTGAGGAAATCCAGACCGCTGAAATCATGCGAGACGACGACGTCTTCTTGGAAGTCAACCACCTCGTAAAGTGGTTCCCTATCTACAAGGGCTTCATGAAACGGATCGTCGGCAACGTACGCGCCGTCGATGACGTTTCCTTCGCCGTCGGCCAGGGTGAAACTCTGGCATTGGTGGGCGAGAGCGGATGTGGCAAGACAACCACTGCCCGTTGCGTCATGAGGGCCATCGAGCCGACCGCCGGAGAGGTCTTGTTCCAGACTCGAGATGGCCGAGTCGTGGATCTTGCTAGCATGAACAAGATGTTGCTTCGGGAGCTTCGCGGCGAGATGCAGATGGTCTTCCAGGACCCATTCACGTCGCTCAATCCAAGAATGTCGCTGCTGGACATTGTCGGTGAGCCGCTGCTGGTTCACGGCGTGAAGAGCCAGACCGAACGCGCCGACCGAGTCGCCGAGTTGCTCCGATTGGTGGGCCTGAGACCCGAATACATGAGACGCTTCCCGCACGCCTTTAGCGGCGGCGAGCGCCAGCGAATAGGTATTGCGCGCGCCCTGGCCCTGAACCCCAGGCTTGTCGTGCACGACGAGCCCGTATCGGCACTGGACGTTTCGGTGCAGGCTCAGGTTATCAACCTTCTTGAGGAGCTGCAGGAGCAGCTCAACCTCACCTACCTGTTCGTAGCTCACGATCTGAGCGTGGTCAGACACATCGCCGACCGGGTAGCTGTTATGTATGTCGGCAAGATCGTCGAGATAGGGAAGACTGAAGAGGTCTTCAACAGTCCCAAGCACCCATATACGGAGGCCTTACTTCTTTCGGTCCCGGTACCGGACCCCAAAATCAGGCGTGAGCGTTTCGTGCTCGAGGGCGAAGTCGCTAATCCGGCCAACCCTCCTTCCGGCTGCTACTTCCACCCCCGTTGCCGGTATGCCCAAGATGTCTGTAGAATTGAGACTCCGGAACTCCAAGAAATCACGCCAGGGCACTTCGTTAGCTGCCACCGCCAGAGCGAGCTTTCCCTCGCCGGCCTCACCGAGTCGTCGATTACTGGTCGAGGCAACGGCTCGACCGCGTCCTAGTAGCTCTTTCTGTCCCCGCACAAAGTCTCGGCGAGTCCCTCTCGTCCTTCCTGCCGAGACGCGTCCGTGGAAGAGCCTCGTTCCGGTCGTAGCTGTATCTATGTTATACTTGCATCCGCGTATTTTCGGCGCTCGAGATTCCTCGAGATTCTCGGTAAGGGGTTGAGTACAGGCCTATGACGGAACTACTGACAGCAGAGCCTTCGCCGCCGCCTATAGCTACAACGATGAAATCTCTGCTCGAGGCGGGTGTCCATTTCGGGCACCAACGGCGGCGCTGGAACCCGAAGATGAGACGGTACATCTTCGCTCACCGCAATGGTATCCACATCATCGACCTGCAGCAGACACTTCGTCATCTGGAGCAGGCAGCGGCGTTTGTCGAAGACGTAGCCGCTCAGGGGCAGAAAATAGTCCTCCTGGGGACCAAGAAACAAGCCACGGATACGATCGTCAGCGAGGCCGAGCGCTCCGGCGCGTTCCACATCAGCACTCGCTGGCTCGGCGGCACCTTCACAAACTTCAGAACGATCCAATCGCGGATCGACTATTTGGTCGAGCTGGAAACCCGTCGCGATAAAGGCGAATTCGACCTGCTCACCAAGAAGGAAGGGTTGAAGCTCAACGAGGCTATTGCGCGATTGACAAAGTATCTTGGGGGCATCAAGGAGATGACCGAGATGCCCGGAGCCCTGTTCGTGATCGACATCGGTAAAGAGGGGATCGCAGTCGCAGAGGCCCGCCGAGTTGGCGTTCCAATAGTCGCTCTGGTAGATACGGACTGCGACCCATCCCTGATCGACTATCCGATTCCGGGCAACGACGACGCTATACGATCGATTCGTCTCGTGACGGCCCGGATAGGGGACGCGATCATAGAGGGCAAGAACCGGGCCGCGGCCATGGAAGCCGAACTATCGGAAGGCTCACCCGACGACGTTGAAGCGCCGGACCCCGCTCCGGTCATTGAAGAAGTGGCGGATTCGGACAAGACCAACGAGCCCGAGCCAACCGTCCCGCAGGCAGTATAGAGGAGCTAATTGGACATCACCGCAGATCAAATCAAGGCCCTCCGGAAACTAACGGGGGCCGGGATCATGGACTGCAAAAGGGCCTTGGAGCAGGCAAGCGGGAACCTGGACGAGGCCCAGATTGTTTTACGGGAGAAGGGCTTAAGCTCTGCCGAGAAGAAGGCGTCCAGGATCACCGAGGAGGGGCTCGTCGAGTCCTATATACATAGTGGAGGCCGGCTCGGCGCCATAATCGAAGTGAATTGCGAGACAGATTTCGTGGCCCGGACTCCGGAGTTCAAGACGTTGGCCCACAACCTAGCGATGCAGGTAGCCGCGATGGCCCCTTCCTACGTTGACTCCACCGATATACCGGAGGATGTCGAGGCCAGCCCACAGGAAGTCTCTCTTTTGCAGCAGCCGTTTATCAAGGACCAGACCATGACGGTGCAAGACATCCTGAAAGAGACGATCAGCAAGATGGGTGAAAACGTAAAGGTCCGCAGGTTTACTCGGTTCTCTCTGGGGGAGTAGTGCCCGTGGCCAGCAAAGGTCCGGTGCACAGCCGAGTCCTTCTGAAGCTCAGCGGCGAGTCTTTCAAAGGCCAGCGCGGCCATGGGATCGATGCCGACGCCGTGAACTTCATGGCGAGGCAGATCGCGGATCTCCACGGGATGAGCGTTGAGATGGGCGTGGTTGTCGGCGGGGGGAACATCTGGCGGGGCTCGGAGGCGGAGGCCCAGGGCATGGACCGCGCTACCGCAGACCACGCGGGAATGCTGGCAACCGTCATCAACTCACTCGCTCTTCAGGACGCTCTCGAGCGGCACTACCAGGTCCCGACTCGGACCCAGACGGCCATTA
>CAUZJF010000003.1:0-26789 GCA_963579975.1 Dehalococcoidia bacterium | reverse complement strand
GACAATGCCGAGGACCCCAGAGAGACCCTCGACTACTCCTACGAGAAGCAGATGGAGATGCTGCGAAACGTCAAACGCGGCGTGGTCGAGATGGTAACGACCAAAAGACGGATGGAGCTTCAGGCGGCCAAGGTCCAGGAGAACGTCGCCAAGCTCGACAGCCAGGCCAGGCAGGCTCTGGGAGCGGGACGCGAGGACCTCGCCAGGATAGCTCTGGAACGGAAGCAGTCCGCTATTATCGAGCTTCAGGGCCTCGACCAGCAGGTCTCCGGCCTGGAGTTGGAGCAGGAGAAGCTGACCGCCGCCGAGCAGCGGCTGCAGGCCAAAGTGCAGGCGTTCCGCACCAAGAAAGAGATCATCAAAGCCCAGTACAGCGCGGCTCAAGCGCAGGTACGAATAGGCTCGGCCCTGTCAGGGGTATCCGAAGAAATGGGCGACATTTCCCTCGCCGTCGAGAGGGCGGAGCAGAAGACCGAGACGCTGCGAGCCAAGGCCGGGGCCATCGACGAGCTGGCCGCCGCCGGAGTCCTGGACGACCCTATCTCTGGCAGCGAAGACGACCTGACTCGCCAGCTCCAGCAGGTCACCGCCACGGCAAGCGTCGACTCAGAGCTGGAGGCCCTTAAGGCCGGGCTCGGAGCTGGAGAACAGAAGTCGCTGCAGGAGGGCAAAGCATGATCATCCGAATAATGACCGAAGGCCAGTACCGCTTTCCGGGGGCAATGATCGACGACTTGAACGACATCGATCACGCCCTCGTAGACGTGGTGGCGGAAGACAACCAGGAAGAGTTCGCGCGGCTCTTCGACGATATGCTGGAAATGGTGCGCAAGAACGGAACGCCGCTGGCCGACGACGAGCTTGAGGAGTCCGACTCGGTAATTCCCCAGCCGGACATCACGCTCGAGGAAGCCAAGGATCTGTTCGTGGGTACCGGGGTTGTACCCGGCTAGTCCCTTGTGATTGCGCGACAGGAAGGAAAGAGGCCCCCGACGGATATCGGGGGCCTCTTTCCTTACAGCCCTTGCCAGCGGCGTCCCGAGCACGGCTAGCGGAGCTAGCCCGGCGAGAGCTAGAACGGAATACCCCAAAGAGCAAACCACTTCTCGAGGTCCCGCTCTACCGGAATCTTCTCTTGCTCCATCAGAACGCTCAGCCTCATCTCGGCCGCGTTGTCGCGCTGCTTGTCACCGACGAGCACCAGCGGATGGAAGCTCCCGCGCTTGATGTAGTAGACCCAGTAGGCCTGCCCTCGTAGTCGAACCGGAAGACCGACGCTATCAGCCGATCGGAGAAGCCATGCGCCCCGATCGGCTCGCCCACCATGTGGATAGTCGACACCAGGTCCTCGAAATGGCGGTCGTCGAGCACGACCCAGCGGGTGCCATAGCCGTCGTCGGTTATCTCGAAGCGAGTGCCCGTCGCCCGCCCGCTGATATTCAGAAGGTCCCGCAGCTCAGTCTCAAGGGTCTCGAAAAAGGCCGACTCGACAGAGTTGAAGACAATCCCCGCCTTCTCGCCAAGGCGCAGGTCCGTCCGGCCGCGAAGGGAATCGGCAGTCGTTATGATCGAGAAGAACTGCTCCCGGTCGCCCTTCTTGAGTTTGCTTCGACCGAAGAGACCGCTGAGAAGACCCAAAGTCTAGTCAGTCCAACATGTCCCGGACCCGCCGGGCGTCTTCAGATCCACGTATATTTAGAGCCTTGATGAGAGGCTGCCACATCTGTTCCTTGGACTGACTGGGCACGCGATACCCACGTACACCCTTCCTCTTTCGTCACAGCACGCGAGCATCCAACTTGTCCCAATACGGCTCTATCCTCAGTTGCCTCAGTTTGAGGAAGGCTTCGTCATGAGTCATGACGGCTATCTCTAGGCTCACGATGCATTTGGTCGGTCTAGTAACCCTCGCATTTGGCCGGCCGCTCCAAGTCCTGCTGCATGTTGCGGAGCCGCTCGATGCACTTCTCCACCGGCGGGTGACTCGAAAAGAGCTTGGCCGCCCCACCACCCTTGATTGCGTTGACGATAAAGAACGCGTTTGCGTGCTCTACCTACCTGAGGTCCTTCTCGGGGATTCGGTACATGTCGTCGCTGATCTTCGACAGCGCGGAGGCAAGGTGCATCGGCGCACCGGCAAGCATCGAGCCGGCTCGGTCCGCCGCATACTCCCGGTACCGCGATAAGGCCAGTACCAGAATCCGACTCAGGAAGTAGATCGCGTAGGTGCCTGCATAAACCACCAGCATGATGAGAAAGGTATTGCCCCCACCACCACCACCCCTGTCTCTACCGCCGCCGAACCCACTGAACAGGCCTATCCAGAACAGCATCTAGAGCAGGAAGCCCGCCGCGATCACGATAAGGCCCGCCCAGGTCAAGACCATCACGTCACGGTGGCGGATGTGGCTAAACTCGTGGGCAAGCACGGCCTCCTGCTCCCGCTCGTCCAGCCTGGACATGAGGCCCCTGGTCACCGCCAGGACGGCGTTCTTCGGATTGCGTCCGGTCGCGAAGGCGTTAGGAACGTGCGCCTCCATGACTGCGATCTTCTTCGGCTTCGGCATGTCGGCCATCGCCGCCAGCCGCTCGACCATCCCGTGAAGGCCCGGCTCCTCCCGGGGCGAAACGACCTTGGCCCCCGTCGTCATCAAAACTATCTTGTCCGAGCCAAAGTACTGGAACACCATCATGAATAGAGCGATCCCGAAAATCATGATCGGCTGCAGTCCGGCCCAGAACAAGAGTCCGATGAAGGCCAGGTAGACCAGCCCCAAAAAGAAAACGGTCGTGAATATTCGAATGGTCAGCTCGGGGTCTCTTCCGTAGCTACGCTGCTTCATTTGTGCTTCCTCCCTCCCTCGCAAAGAACCCTGTCCTATCGATTCAACCGAAATCGGAAGTAGATGCCATGTAACGGCCTCTCTACGTAACGTTGTAATTGGCCCGGGAGTCCCGGCCTGAGCCACTGTTTCGGCGTCAGCTCTGGTCCAACTTGTCCAGCGCCTCAGCCGCCGCACGCTGTTCGGCATCTGCTTTGCGGGAGCCGTCGCCCCTGCCAACAACCTCGCCATCGACGCTGACCTCGACCGTGAAGCTCGGTGCGTGATCGGCGCCCGTCGCATTCACGATCTCATAGGTTGGCGGAGCGAGGCCATTGGCCTGGACGGCTTCTTGAAGGGTCGATTTCGGGTTCTGCAGGTGAACGGCGTCAAGGTCGTCGATCTCCGGGCAGAGCACCCGGACCACGAACTTCCGAGTGGCGTCGTATCCCTGATCGAGGAACAGCGCGCCAGCAACGGCCTCGAGAGCGGCCTCCAGGTTACCCGACCGCTGACTTCCGCCGCCGGCGAGCTCGCCCGCCCCCATTCGGAGATAGTCGCCCAGCCGTAAGCCTCTTGCCACTCGGGACAGTGTGGCGCCTTTGACGAGCGCCGCGCGCGCCTGAGTAAGCTGCCCCTCCGTCCATCCCGGACGCCGACAGTACAGCTCTTCACCCACGGCTGAGCCGATCATCGCATCGCCGAGAAACTCCAACCGCTCGTTGGACTCGGCGGCCTCTCCGGGGTTTTCGTTCAAGTAAGAGCTGTGGGTCAACGCCACGTTCAAAATAGCCTTGTCGCGAAAGGAAACACCCAACCTCGACTCCAGCTCTACCAGTTGTGACAACGCGATCACTCCAAGTTACGTATTCGAATTTTAGGCGTGGTGTCGAGGCGAAGTCAAAAAGAGCGCCTACGCATGATAAGGCAAGCGGAGGGCGTCGTGTAACACACCATTTAACAACCTCGCAACATATCCGCACCATCTTGAGGCTAGCGTGCTGCTAGGCACATTATCTAGCGATCTGGAGGGTTAACCATGACGCAGTTCAAGCTATCACCATTGAAGCTGCGACTCGCTGTGCTCGCGTTGTTGGGCACGGGGACATTCGTAGGAAGCGGCGCCGTCGCATGGGCGCAGGAGGGAGACGTCGCCAGGCGTGTCGAGAAGGTCGCCACCGGCGTCGACTTTACATGGACGCTCCTGGCGGCCTTCCTGGTTTTCTTCATGCAGGCCGGCTTCGCGTTTCTAGGCGCCGGGCTCATCCGGTCCAAGAGCACGGTCAACTACATGACAAAAAGTTTCCTGGACTTCTGCATAGCTTCCCTGTCGTTTTGGGCTTTTGGGTTCGCGCTGATGTTCGGCGGCTCGGCCGCCGCCAGCGGCCTGAGCGAGGGCAACGCTTTCATCGGCTTCTCGGGCTTTTTCCTCAGCTGGGAGGCCGAAGCCAACGACACCGCGACACTGTGGATATTCCAGATGGTGTTCGCCGGCACGGCCGCCACCATAATCGCCGGTGCGGTCGCCGAACGGACACGGATCAACGCCTATCTAGCATACAGCTTCATCGTCGGCGCGATAATCTACCCCTTTTACGGGCTCTGGGTGTGGGGAGGAGGTTGGCTCGGCAGCTTGCCCTTCGGCGAGGGCGCGGCCGACTTCGCCGGTTCAGGCGTAGTGCACACCGTAGGAGGCATGATCGCTTTGGCCGGCACCATGGTAGTCGGTCCTAGGATTGGCAAGTACAACGCAGACGGCACGGTAAACGAGATCCCCGGCCACAACATACCCTTCGTTTTGATCGGAACGTTCATCCTCTTCTTCGGCTGGTTTGGGTTCAACGCGGGCAGTACCCTCGCTGGGACCGATCTGCACATCGCGACGATAGCCACCAATACCCTGCTAGCCGGAGCGACCGGCGCGGCCGTCGTTAATGTACGTGGGGATGTCCATCAACGGAAAACCCGACCTGCCGATGTCGTGCAACGGCGCCCTGGCCGGACTCGTGGGGATCACGGCGCCGTGCGCCTACGTTGCTCCCTGGGCCGCCGTGCTCATCAAAGGGATCGGGGCCGTCGTGATGATGCTCAGCCTGCGATTCGGTGAACGCGTCCTCAAGGTGGACGATCCTGTAGGGGCCGTGTCAGTCCATGGCGCCGCGGGACTGTGGGGTCTGCTGGCCGTGGGCATTTTCGCCAACAGCGGCTACGGCAGCGTAAGCAGTCTGATCCCCGGCAACAGCGGGCAGATCGTCGCCCAGCTCATCAGCATGGTGACCGTGGCAGCCTGGGGGGTTCTACCGGCTACGCCCTGTTCTGAGGCATCAAGAAAACCATCGGGCTCAGGGCGTCGGAAGAGGAAGAACTGGGGAGCCTAGACTGTCCCGAGCACGGCATCTTGGCATACCCGGAGCTTGCCCCCATACCTACGAGTCGGGGCGACTAGAGGCCGGGACCCAGAGCGTGTAACAAAGATTTAACATCCACGCAACACTTACGAAACAACATGGGGCCAGAATCTGTACCGGACAGTCGAGGTAGAGAGCCACTTAACTGGATGTCTGCAGATGGAAGAGATATTTGGCGGCGTGGCATTCATGGCGTTGTTCGGTCTGCTCGTCGTCCTGCCCACTCTTCTGCGAAAGACCAAGCAGAACAGCTAGCCAGAACCGGCGGCCACAAACGGTAATATCCCGGCCCTGGAGCTACTGAGCCACGGGGCCGCGACATATTTCTCAAGGAGGAGCTTAGATTGGGAAAACAATCACCGGCCGAGGTCATAGAGTTCGCGAAACAGAAGGGCATCAAGATCGTCGACCTGAAGTTCACGGACGTGCCAGGCACGCTCCAGCACTTCTCCATACCGGTCTCCGAGCTCACGAAAAACGCGTTCGAGGAGGGCCTCGGATTCGACGGTTCGTCTATCCGAGGGTTCCAGCAAATACATGAAAGCGACATGATGCTGGTCCCCGACCCCGATTCAGCCGCGGTCGATTCGCTGCTGAAAGTACCCACGCTCAGCTTGATTTGCGATGTGAAGGACCCGATTTCGCGAGGCCCTTATTCGAGGGACCCGCGATACGTGGCCAAAAAGGCCGAAGAGCACCTCAAAAACACGGGGATCGGGGACGTCAGCTACTGGGGTCCGGAACTGGAGCATTTCGTGTTCGACGACGTGCGCTACGACCAGGACGCGCACAGCGGATACTACTTCGTCGACTCAGAAGAGGGAATCTGGAACTCCGGTGCGGAGTCCAAAAAAGACAAGCCCAATCTAGGCCACCGTCCCCGACACAAGCAGGGGTATTTCCCGACTCCCCCGACCGACACCCTGCAAGACATTCGCTCTGAAATGGTCCTCGCGATGATCGACTACGGAATCGACGTAGAGGTGCATCACCACGAGGTCGGGACGGCCGGTCAAGGCGAGATCGACATGGTCTACGGGTCGCTTACCAACATGGCCGACAAGGTGCTCATGCACAAGTACATCGTCAAGAACGTGGCCCGCGCCCACGGCAAGACAGCGACATTCATGCCCAAGCCGCTCTTTAACGACAACGGGTCGGGCATGCACACCCACCAGAGCATCTGGTCCGGCGGGACCAACCTCTTTTTCGACGCCAACGGCTATGCGCTCATGAGCGAGACCGGGCTTCACTACATAGGCGGGCTCCTCAAGCACGCGCCCGCGCTCCTCGCCTTCTGCGCTCCGACGACGAATTCGTACCGCAGGCTGGTGCCGGGCTACGAGGCGCCGGTGAACCTTGCGTACTCCCAGCGTAACCGGAGCGCCTGCGCCCGCATTCCCGTCTACACAACTGTCCCAGCCGCCAAGCGGGTAGAATTCCGCTGCCCGGATCCGACAGCCAACCCTTACCTGGCCTTCTCAGCAATGCTGATGGCTGGCCTCGACGGGGTAATCAACAAGATCGATCCCGGGGAACCCCTCGATATGGACCTGTACGAGCTCAGTCCGGAAGAGGCCGCCGGCGTAAAGCAGGTACCCGGGAGCCTGCAAGAGGTCCTCGATGCACTGGAGAACGACCACGACTTCCTGATGCAGGGCGACGTCTTTACCCAGGACCTCCTGGATACGTGGCTGGATTACAAGCGTACCAACGAGCTGGACGAGGTGCGCCTGCGCCCTCATCCATACGAGTTTTACCTCTACTACGACGCCTAATCTTCGAGGTCCATGGAATGCGCCGTCGGCCGCCATTCCTAGGTGGCCGACGGCGTCGCGTTTCTCGGCCTTTGGAAGCACTCTAGACGCGGGCATGGTGGGGCGGAGAGCCGATTGACACTTTTTCCACAAGCTGCTATATTCAGACACCCCATCGGGGCATCCGGATTTCAGCACCGGACCCATTGCCCCGTGGCGGGCAGGTTCCATTCCCTCACCTGAGGCAGGCCGATCTATCCCATTTTCGCAACGGGGCGATGCTAGAGAGAGACTCACAAGGAATCGATTACGTCCTGCACGAGGCGCGAGACAACGACGTCAAGTTCATCCGCCTCTGGTTCACGGACATCCTGGGCAACCTCAAAGGGGTCGCGGTCACCGTCGACGAGCTTGAGAACTCCCTGACCCGCGGTATGAGCTTCGACGGCGCCTCGATAGAGGGCTTCGCTCGCTCCAATGAGAGCGACATGTACATTCTCCCCGACCCGAACACTTTCAGCATCCTTCCATGGCGGCCCCGGACCAACGCGGTTGCCCGCATGTTCTGCGACGTCGTCACCCCCGACGGCGAGTCCTTCGGGGGCGATCCGAGGGCCGTCCTCCGACGCAACATGGAACGTGTCGCGGAGATGGGCTACAACTACTATGTCGCGCCCGAGATCGAGTATTTCTACTTCCAGGACTCTCAGAGCACGACGCCACTAGACAAGGGAGGCTACTTCGATCAGGACCCTCAGGACCTGGCCACCGACCTGAGGCGCGAGACGGTTCTCACCCTCGAAGAGCTGGGCATCCCGGTCGAGTTCAGCCACCACGAGGTCGCCCACAGCCAGCATGAGATCCGCCTGCGCCACACCGACGCCCTCACGATGGCAGATACGGTGATGACTTATCGCGTCGTCGTGAAAGAAATCGCGATGAAGCATGGCTACTACGCGAGCTTCATGCCGAAGCCTATCTACGGCGTCAACGGCAGCGGGATGCACATCCACCAGTCGCTTTTCGAGGGCAACCGCAACGCCTTCTACGACGAGACCGACCCCGATCGACTATCGGACGTCGCCAGGTCCTTCATATCCGGGCTGCTGCAGCACGCCCGCGAGATTACGTCGGTCACCAACCAGTGGGTGAATTCGTACAAGCGACTCGTACCCAGCACCGACGGCGAACCCCTAGGGTTCGAGGCTCCCGTTTACGTGTCCTGGGCGAGGGTCAGCCGGGCCGACCTTATCCGGGTACCCGACTACAAACCCGGCCGGGAGGACTCACGCCGCATCGAGTACCGGGCCCCCGACCCTGCCTGCAACCCGTACCTCGCCTTCAGCGTGATGCTGGCCGCCGGTCTCGAGGGAATCGAGAACGGCTATCCTCTCCCACCACCGGCTGACCACAACGTGAACCGGATGAGTGAGAAGGAACGCACCGACCTGGGAATAGAGACGCTGCCGGGCAGCCTTTGGGAAGCAATCCAGGCAACGGAGGAAAGCGAGCTGGTCCGAAAAGCTCTGGGAGACCACGTATTCGACAGCTTCATTCAGAACAAGAAGATCGAATGGGAGAAGTACCGCTCTCAGGTCACCGACTACGAAATCAAACGCTACTTACCAATCTTGTGAGCGCGGTAGTATGAGGGCATGACCACCACCACGCTGCAAATCGCGTATTTCAAATCCGCACGAGGCGACCGAGGCCGACTGGAAGGCCCTGAGCGCCTTCGAGAACCGGCGGCAGGCCGAAGAGGTGCCCCAGTTACCACCTCGGACGCTGCTCCGCTCCAAGCTCGACTTGAGAGCGCCGATGACCATGGGCGAGTTCCACGTCTGGACCGCGCGTACGCCGGAGACCGGCGAGCTGGTCGGGGAGATCAGCACCAGCATTCGGTCCACAGGAAGCAACGAGCACGTCGCCTGGTTCGACGTCTTCGGCCTGCCGGAGTTCCGACGCCTGGGCGTAGGAGCATGCTCCTAGAACCGACAGTAGCTGTCGCTCGCAAGGCGGACCGGAGGCTCCTTATGCCTTGGAGCCATAGGTCGGTCGCAGCCGGCGAGGCATTTGCCAAGCGGCTGGGGGCGCGATGGGGCACCACGAACTCAATAAGCCGGCTCGAAACTAGCCGATCTGGACCGCGAATTGATGGCTACGTGGCATAGAAGGGCTTCAGAACGCGCCTCCGAGTACACGCTCGGATTCCTGGACGGGGAGCCTCCGAGGACGAGATCGAGACGTTTGTATCCTTGGCGGCAGTGATGAACACTGCACCTCGGGACAACCTGTAAGTGGAGGATAACAGGTACACGGCTGAGCTCCTCAAGCAGTTCGAAGGCCACCTGGCCGCACGCGACTTGCGCCGATGGACGATGTACGCAAGGCACGAAGAATCCGGCGAATTGGCCGGTCATACAGAGGTCCACTTGGACCCGGAATCCCTCGCCACAGTGTGGCAGGAAGACACGGGCGTCGTGCCTCAGCACAGGAATCGGGGACTCGGCCGCTGGCTGAAGGCCAAGATGCTGAGCGATTGCTCGAAAACCTGCCCGACGCCGAGTTCATCGTCACGTCGAACGCCGAGTCGAACGAGACAATGCTCAACATAAACCATGAGATGGGGTTCAAACCCTACAAAACAGCAACGCCCTGGCAGATCGACGTGGACAGCGTTTCAAAATACCTGGCGAAGCGAGCAGTCTTACCTCCTCCCCCCATGGGGGAGGATTGAGGAGGGGGCACGCCACCGACAACAACATGACCACCCCATACACCAAAACCCTCCCTCGCCTTACGCCACAAGGACTTTACGACCCCCAGTTCGAGCATTCCGCTTGCGGCGTTGGGCTGGTGGCGAACGTCGCCGGCGTCAGGTCCCACCGGGTGATCACCCAGGGCCTGGAAGTGCTCATCAATCTCGGGCATCGCGGGGCGTCCGGCGCCGACCCCGAGACCGGCGACGGCGCCGGTGTCCTTATCCAGATGCCCCACGAGTTCATCTCGGAAGAGTGCTCCCGGCTCGGAATCGACCTCCCTCCGCAGGGCGCGTACGGCGTTGGCATGGTGTTCCTCCCCCAGAACGACGGCGACCGCCAGGTGTGCGAACGACTCGTCGAGAGCGTAGTAGCCGACGAAAGACAGGCTTTCCTTGGCTGGCGCGACGTTCCGGTCTCCCCGGACGCCATCGGATCGTTGGCTTCCAGGGTCAGGCCCACTATCAGGCAGTTCTTCGTCGCTCCACGTCCGGACTCGGAGGATCGCCTGCCCTTGGAGCTGCGACTATACCTCGTGAGGAAGCAGATTGAGAAAGCCGTGGCAGCATCGGGTATAGAGTCGAGCGCCGACTTCTACATCTGCAGCCTGTCGTCCAACCGTGTGGTCTACAAGGGCCTGTTCATGGCACGGCAGATCGAGAGCTTCTACCACGACCTGCGGAACGAGTCGATGGTGACGTCCTTCGCAATGGTCCACTCGCGATTCGGCACAAACACGCTGGGGTCCTGGAAGCTGGCGCACCCCTACCGTTTCGCTATTCACAACGGCGAGATCAACACGCTCCGGGGCAACATCAACTGGATGGCAGCCCGCCAAGCCGTGCTGTCCTCCGATCTCTTCGGCGACGAGATCGAGAAGCTGATCCCGGTGATAGCGCCGGGCCAGAGCGACACGGCGACGCTCGACAACGTCCTTGAGCTACTGCTCGCGACCGGCCGCTCTCTCCCTCACGCAATGATGATGATGATCCCTGAAGCCTGGGCCGACCATATCCCAATGCAGCAGGCCAAGAAGGACTTCTACGAATATCATTCGTGCCTTATGGAGCCGTGGGACGGCCCGGCGCTGGTGATCGGAACCGATGGCGCCAAGGTATGCGCGATCCTCGACCGCAACGGCCTGCGGCCCTGCCGCTACCTGGTTACGACCGACAATCTCCTGGTCATGGCGTCGGAAACGGGCGTGCTCGATATTCCCGACGACAAGATCAAGTATAAGTGGCGCATACAGCCGGGCCGTATGTTCATGCTCGACACCGAAGAAGGCCGCATCGTCAACGACGAGGAGATCAAGGCCGATCTGGCCGGGCTGATACCCTACGGAGAGTGGCTCGACGCCAATAGGGTCACCATGGACGAACTCCCCGAGCCGTCCGACGTGAACGCACCTGACTTCGACACCATCCTTCAGCGACAGATGGCCTTCGGCTACACGCAGGAAGATCTCCGGATGATCCTCGAGCCCATGGCGTTGACAGGCGCCGAGCCCGTCGGCTCCATGGGTAACGACGTGCCCATCGCGGTACTGTCCGACCAGAGCCCGCTCCTTTTCAGCTATTTCAAGCAGCATTTTGCTCAGGTGAGCAACCCTCCCCTCGACGCGATCCGGGAGGAGCTGGTGACTTCGATGGAGACCTTCATCGGCCCCGAAGGGAACCTCTTCGAAGAGACGCCGGAGCACTGCCACCAGCTCAAACTCACCGAGCCCGTCCTGACCAACAGGGATCTCGAGAAGGTCCGGGCCATCGACCAGGGTCGCCTGAAGGCGAAGACGCTAAGTACACTGTTCGATCCGTCTCGTGGTCCAGGGGCCCTCGAGGATGCGATGGGCGCGCTCCGCGAACAGGCCTCGAAGGCCATTGAAGACGGGTATTCGATTCTAATCCTGTCGGACCGCGGCGTTGACGCCTCGCATGCGCCGATGCCCAGTCTGCTGGCGACGGCCGGCGTCCACCATCACCTGATCAGAGAAGGTACCCGGACCAGGGTCGGGCTCGTCGTCGAGTCTGGTGAGCCCCGAGAAGTCGCCCATTTCGCCCTGCTCTTAGGCTACGGGGCCGGCGCCATAAATGCGTACCTCGCTTTCGAGACCCTCGCACACCTGACGGAACAGGACCTCTTCCCCAGGCAGATAGACTACGCCGAAGCCGAAGCCGCTTTCGTCCGCGCCATACACAAGGGCGTGGTCAAGGTGATGTCGAAGATGGGCATCTCGACCCTGCAGGGCTATCGGGGCGCACAGATATTCGAGGCCGTGGGCCTTGGACGCCCGTTCGTGGACAAAAACTTCGCGTGGACACCATCTCGCATTGGCGGCGTCGGCATCGCCGAGATCGAGCAGGAGTCCCGCGCCCGCCATGAAGCGGCCTATGTCGATCTCCACATCGCCTCAAATGGGGACTTGAAGGCCGGTGGCAACTACCAGTGGCGCAAGGACGCCGAATACCACATGTGGAACCCGGATACGATAGCCAAGCTCCAGCATGCGGCAAGGAGCAACAGTGCAACTACCTACGCCGAATTTGCCGCCGCCGTGGACGGCGCAAACAAGGCGCTGTGCACGATAAGAGGGCTCCTCGAGTTCAAAAAAGCCACCGGTCCGGTCCCATTGGACGAGGTCGAGCCGGCCGGCGAGATCGTGAAGCGTTTCGCCACGGGCGCGGCCTCGCTCGGTTCGATCAGCCGCGAGGCCCACGAGTCTATGGCGATTGCGATGAACCGCATCGGGGCCAGGAGCAACACCGGAGAGGGCGGCGAGGACCCGAACCGCTACGTCCCCGACCAAAACGGCGACTCTCGGAGCAGCGCGATGAAGCAGGTCGCTTCCGGACGCTTCGGCGTCACCGCCAACTACCTGGCCAACGCGACCGACCTGCAGATCAAGATGGCCCAGGGCTCCAAGCCCGGCGAGGGCGGACAGCTTCCCGGTTATAAGGTGGACGAGTACATCGGATGGGTACGAAACTCGACACCCGGAGTCGAGCTGATATCACCTCCGCCACATCACGACATCTACTCCATCGAGGACCTGGCCCAGCTCATCCACGACCTCAAAAACTCGAACCCCGAGGCGCGGGTCCACGTCAAGCTCGTCGCCGAGGCGGGGGTGGGAACTATCGCGGCCGGCGTCTCGAAAGGGCACGGCGACGTGGTGCTTATCAGCGGGGATACCGGCGGGACCGGCGCGTCCCCGGAATCGTCGATCAAGCACGGGGGGCTCCCTTGGGAGCTGGGCGTCGCCGAGACTCAGCAGGTCCTGGTAATGAACGACCTGCGCGGCCGCATCGTCGTCCAGACAGACGGGCAGCTGAAGACGGGGCGGGACGTCGCCATCGCTTGCCTGCTGGGCGCTGAGGAGTTCGGCTTCGCGACGGCACCCCTTATCGTGATGGGCTGCATTATGTTGCGGAAATGCCATCTAAATACGTGTTCGGTCGGTATAGCGACGCAAGACCCTGTCCTGCGGGAGAAGTTCGCCGGTAATCCCGAGCACCTGATCAACTACTTCTTCTTCGTGGCCGAGCAGCTCAGAACTATCATGGCGGACCTCGGCTTCCGGACCGTCAACGAAATGGTCGGGCGGGTAGACATGTTCGATGCCCATGTGGCCATCGAACACTGGAAGGCCAGGGGGCTGGACTTCACAGACCTTCTTCACCGTCCTCAAGTGCCAGATGACGTTGCCACCTACCACTGCGACGACCAAAACCACGGGCTGGAACACACCCTCGACCACAAGCTCATCGACCTGGCTCGAGGGGCACTCGAGAACCGGACTCCCGTCGCTCTTGAGGTACCGATCCTGAACTCCAACCGTGCGGTCGGGACGATGTTGAGCCACGAGGTCGCCAAGCGGTACGGAGACGACGGGCTTCCGCCCGATACGATCCGGCTTGCCTTCAAAGGTTCCGCCGGTCAGAGCTTCGCCGCGTTCCTCGCTAAGGGCATCTCCGTGAGGCTGGAGGGCGACGCCAACGACTACTTCTGCAAGGGCCTATCGGGAGGGGAGGTTGCTGTCGGGCCTCCGCAAACGTCGACCTTCGTCCCCGAGGACAACATCATCGTCGGGAACGTTGCGCTGTACGGCGCCACGGGGGGCAAGGCCTTCATTCGCGGCATCGCGGGAGAACGCTTTGCTGTCCGCAACAGCGGCGCCGTTGCGGTGGTGGAAGGCGTAGGCGACCACGGCTGCGAGTACATGACGCGAGGCACCGTGGTCGTGCTAGGCTCGACAGGTCGGAACTTCGCCGCCGGTATGAGCGGCGGCCAGGCCTACGTACTCGACGAATCGGGCAAATTCGGGGGGCTCTGCAATACAGGCATGGTGGACCTCGAGCCCGTCAAAACGGCCGAGGACCAGGAGGTCCTGCGGCGTCTACTGACGGAACATCTCGAGCGTACCGGGAGCTCCAATGCCGGGCGCGTTCTTGACACCTGGGACGATATGTTGCCGCGGTTCGTCAAGGTCATACCTCTCGACTACAAGCTGGTGCTGGTTGCGGAACGAGCCGCCAGGCTGGGCCATGAGCCGGCCGGGGTGGCCGATGGGTAAGCCCACGGGGTTCATCGAGCTAAAGCAGATTCCGCCCGCACGCCGCCCGATCGCCGAGCGAGTGGGCGATTTCCGCGAGGTGTACGCTCCTTGGGATGAGCAGTCGGCGCGCAACCAAGGCAGTCGTTGCATGAACTGCTCCGTGCCCTTCTGCCATCAGGGCTGCCCGCTCGGCAACCTGATTCCTGACTGGAACGACCTGGTGTATAGGGGCAACTGGCGGAAGGCCCTTGCAGCCCTCCACTCGACCAACAACTTCCCCGAGTTTACCGGCAGGATCTGCCCGGCGCCGTGCGAGGCTTCGTGTGTCCTTTCCATCAACCAGGACCCGGTAACCATCGAGTACATCGAGAAGACCATCGCGGACCGAGGCTGGGAAGAGGGCTGGATAGTTCCGGAGCCACCTGCGACACGCACGGGCAAGAAGGTGGCCGTAGTGGGCTCGGGCCCGTCTGGGCTGGCGGCCGCGCAGCAGCTCAACCGCCGCGGACACTGGGTAACGGTGTTCGAGCGCGACAACTACATCGGGGGTCTGCTTCGCCTAGGGATCCCAGACTTCAAACTAGAGAAACATCTGGTCCAGCGCCGTGTCGACCAGATGACGCAAGAGGGCGTAGTCTTCAAACCCAACACGAACGTAGGCGAGGACTACGCCGTGGACCGGCTGACCTCGGATTTCGATGCGGTGTTCGTAGCGACCGGTTCAAGGCAGGCGAGGGGCCTGCCGGTTCCGGGCAGGCCCCTCGCCGGCATACATTTCGCCATGGAATACCTGACTCAGCAGAACAGACTTGTAGCCGGCGAGGACGTGAGCCCCGAGGAGCGGATCATTTCCGAGGGCAAGCGGGTCGTAATTCTCGGTGGCGGCGACACTGGGGCCGACTGCCTTGGTACTGCCCTCCGGCAGGGCGCAGAGGTCGTGTATCAGTTCGAGCTCCTATCGGAGCCACCGACGAAACGCGCTCCCTACAATCCCTGGCCAGAGTGGCCAACGATCCTGCGAACGTCCGCCGCCCACGAAGAAGGCGGCATTCGCGACTACGACATCCTTACGAAGAGCTTCTCTGGCTCCAATGGCGTCGTCGAGAAGCTTCACGGTGTCAGGGTCACCTGGGGACCACCGGACGAGTCGGGCCGGCCGTCGATGCAAGAAGCACGAGGGAGCGAGTTTGAGATAGAGACGGAGCTGGTCCTGCTGGCCATGGGGTTCCTCCATCCCGAGCACGGTGGCATGCTCGACGACCTCGGCGTCGAGCTGGACGAACGGGGCAACGTCAGGACCGACGAGAATAAGATGACCAGCGTGTCCAACGTCTTCGCCGCCGGCGACGCGACCCGCGGCCAATCTCTTATCGTCTGGGCGATTGCCGAGGGTCGTGAGGCCGCCCGAGGCATCGACCAGCACCTCATGGGACGGACCAGCCTCCCAAGAGTCCTCTCAGCATAGCTAGACTGGCCACCTCATGACAGTCGCCACTTAGGGGCAGGTCTGAGACCTGCCTTCGATACGTTTGCGGAAGAACCGGAGGAAGCGTGCCCAACCACAAGATCGCATTCATCACTAGCGAAGACCGCGACACCACTCTCGTAGAGAAGGGCCTGGCCGGGCTCGACTACGAAATGAACGTGACCGTCTGCGGCAGTGACGGCGAGACAATAAAGGCGGTCAAGAGCGCCGATCTCATCGTCAACTTTTCCGTCCCGATGCCCAAGGCGGTCATGGACGAGATCGATTCGGCTGTGGCCATCGTCAGCATCGGGCACGGGTTCAATCACATCGACCACAATGCCGCGACCGAGAACCGAATCATGTTGGTCAACTCCGCGGGTTACGTCACAGAGGAAGTCTCGAACCACATCATCATGCTCCTGCTTGCGTGTTCGAGAAAGCTCAGGGTGCTGGACGGGATGGTCAGAGCAGGTAGATGGGGATCTGAGGCCCGCGACCTGGCGAGCGCGATCCCCAATATCGACGGCGCGATCCTCGGCATCGTCGGACTCGGGAACATCGGAAGAGCTACCGCCCGCAAGGCCGGCGCGTTCGGGCTCAAGGTGATCGCCTACGACCCATACTGCCGCCCTTGGGACGCCCGAGAGTTCCGAGTCGAGCTGGTCCCGAGCCTGGAAGCTCTAGCGGCCCGATCCGACTACGTATCGGTTCTCGTACCGCTAAACGACGAGACACGGAAGCTCGTCGGCAAGCGGTTCTTTGAGACTATGAAGCCGACGGCATACTTGATCAACACTTCGCGCGGACCGGTCGTCGACGAAGCGGCGCTGATCGACGCCCTCGCAGCTGGTCAGATCGCCGGCGCTGGAATCGACGTATTCGAGCAGGAGCCGACGCCGCACGACAACCCGCTACTGGGCATGGACAACGTGATCGTCACCCCGCATACGGCGGGCATGTCCGACGTCGCAAGAGCGGCAGGGATGTTGCGCGTCGGTGACGACGCCGCGAGAATCTTGCGGGGAGTCTGGCCGATGTCTCTGGTCAACCCTCAGGTACAACCCCAGGTGCCTATGCGGCATCCTGGCTTTGCCTAGGCGGAAGCCTTGCGGCCAACGAACTTGACCGAACGTCGCCCGTCTTTGTAGGGGCGCACCGCGTGCGCCCGAAGGGTCCACTGCCAAAATCCACTGATTCTGATACGCCTCACCACGTCCAAAACAGATCGGGAAACGACAGGCCGCGTTGACACCCCATACCCGCTATGCTAGATTTGGGCCACTTTCAGACGCACTTCAAGAGGAGGTCCCGATATGGCTTTAGAAGGAAAAGTGAACGTCGAGATCAAGTACTGCGTGCCTTGAGCCTACCACGCTGAGGCGGCCTGGATGGTCACCGAGTTCTTTGCGGAAGGTGGCGAGAACGTAGCTATAGCACTTACACCCGGAGATGGTGGGGTCCTGCAGGTCTTCGTCGATGGCGACAAGATCTTCGACAAGAAAGAGGAGGGCGATCATCCGAACCTGAACCGCGTAAAGCAGATGAGAGCGGTCGTGAGGGATCGGGTCGATGCTGCAGCTGACGCCTCCTGATCCAGCTAACCGAACGGAAATCCAAGAGCCCTGGGCCGACCCAGGGCTCTTTTGCTTGTGTGCCGGACCAACCATGCTGGCTGTTCGCCGCCGAATGGAACAAAGGGAGGAATCTTACCTCCTCCCCGCCGGGGAGGATTGAGGAGAGGGTTCCTTCTGACCGGCGGGCCAACCTGTTTCCGGAACGTTGACATGACCATGAGCCAAACCTAAACTCAGCCTCGGAGCAGACAGCGGGCCTTTGCACGGATCCGACGCAGAAAGAGCGACGACTCTAGACCAGGTCAGGTCATGGACGACCACCAATCGGTGGGAGTTGTTGCTCGTCGTGGCGTTAACTGTCGTCGCGGCCTTCCTGCGCATCTACCGCTTGGCCGATCTCCCTCCCGGGCTCCACGGCGACGAGGCCCTCACCGGCCTGGATGCTCTCCGCGTTATCGACGAAGGATGGATCGGCCCGTACGTCGAGAGCGCGCTGGGGCAGCCGACCGGCCCCCTGTACTGGACAGCTCTGCTGTTCAAGCTGAGCCACCCTTCCTTATTCATCTTGCGCCTCTCGATGGCCATCCTAGCCATCGCCACAATACCGACCGCCTACCTGATGTTCCGCGTCGGCTTTGGACGCTGGGTCGCGGTGTTCGGCACGACCGCGCTCGTCTTTTCCGTCTGGCACCTCCAGTTCAGCCGCGCAGGGTTCATGGTTGTCTCGATGCCGCTGGTAATCGCCATCGCGAGCGCGATGATTTTCTGGGCGATGCGATCGGCGGGCAAGTGGCCCTGGTTCCTGACCGGACTGGTTCTAGGTCTCGGTGTCTACAGCTATGGAAGCTACCCGGCATTCCTCGCAGCCTTCGGAGCGTTCCTGGCCATCCAGCTTGTGCTGCTCCGTAGCCGGTGGCGAGCACTACTGCCCAGATGCGCCCTCCTGATACTGGGGGCCTTCATAGTGGCTCTGCCGATGGTCCGCTTCGCCATCTCCGAATCCGACGTCTACTTCAGCCACGCCAGTCAGGTCTCCTTCTATAGGGACCCGGCGTTCACGTCGTCGGAAAGCATCGGAGAGAAAACCGCGCATCTGACGGGGAGGGTCTTGAGTGGCCTGGCCCTCCTGGTCCACCATCCGGAACTCGATTTCTCGGACGGCACCGGAGGGAGAGGCGCCTTAGATCCGATTCTCGCCATTCTCGCGTACGCGGGGCTGGGCATCGCTCTGTTCCGATGGCGACGCCCGCCTTACCTGCTTGCGGCGCTGGTCGTGCTGGCGGGCCTGATGGTCATCGCCTTCACGGCCACCAACTGGGGCGACATGCGCCGTAGCCTCGTGGCCGTCCCCTTCGTGTACGGACTTGCGGGGCTCGGCGCATGGGAGCTCGTACGGCTGGGTCAGCGCCATCTGGGAACGCAGGCCCGGCACGCCCCGGTGATAGCCGCCGGAGCGGTCCTGGCCATCGCCGTCGGCTGGAACGGCTACGCGTACTTCGGAGACTACGTCACAAAGGACTACGTTGATTGGGTGTTAGTCGGCCGGCTCGTCGACAGCCTCGACGCCGCACACACCTTCGACGACCCCGGCGAGATCTACTTCTACTCAGCCCGCTGGTCCTACAACTACGAGACCCGGAAGTTTCTCTACCCCGACACGCCCGGTACCGACCGGTCGAGGGAGTTTGGAGAGTTCTCGCTCGACCGGACCCATTCCGGACCTATCACCTACGTCCTTCTGCCGCCTTACGAGAGGGAGCTGGCAGAATTGCAGCAGCGGTATCCAGGCGGCACCACGGTCCAGGAGTCCAACGACGACGGCACCCTGCGATACGCTGTTTACCACCTTCCGTAGGCCGTCGCCGTAGGGGCAGGTGTCAGACCTGCCCGTCCGCAATTGGCCGACGCATCTCGTACTGCCGCCGCAAAACGGCTGTTGGTGCATCCTGTTCGACCTCGGTTCAGGATCATTTTGCCAACACCGGCAAGCATGGGCTGACCGACCGCGATGTCGAAGGGTTGCGTCTCGCTACAAAAGGTCTGGGTAGGCGCCAGATCGAGCATCGTTTTATCGTCACCGAAGACACTGTCTACAGCAAGATCGGAGTATCTACCCGCGCCATCCGCCATGGAGCACGGTCTGCGCGAAAAACCGTACAACGTCTGGCTCCCGCGTCCAGGACGAGTCTTCCTCAAACGCACCTTGGCAGGTCTCCCCACAGGGGGCGTCCAGACTATCTGTTATCCCACGAGACGCTGTTCGCCGCTGTGTTCTGGGTGCCACGTCGCTCTCAATGATCTGACGAACGTCAGATGGATAGACCGCAGCCCTTCCACCAGAATAGCAGCTATGCAAGGACATACTGTTTCGGAGGAGGACATCCATGACTCAGACCAGTCCAACAACTCAAGAAGTCCAGCAGGCGATTCAGCAGCAGACAGGGAAACTCCTTTCCCAGGTAGCCGGGTATGTAGGGCTCAGGACCATCGACCTCGGACTCCAACATGGTCTCCTGGCCGCCCTGGGGACAGCCCCGCTGGGCATGGCCGCCGAGGCCTTGGCGGAGGAGACAGGGCTTGACCCTCTCTACACGTGGGTCTGGTGCCGCTCCGCCTACGCCGCCGAGGTGCTTGAAGTTGGGGACCACGAAGCTTACCGGCTCGCGCCACACATGGACAAGCTTCTATTGGACAAAGTGTTCCCGGGCTATGTTGGCGGACTCCCGGGCGTCATGGTGCAGCCCGAGATTTTCGACCTATTCGCCGAAAGCCTGCCCTCCGGCAAGCGCATCTGGTGGGACGACTGCAGCCCCGCCTTCATCGAAAAGGTAGGTACCACAGGGCGGCCGTTCTACACCCGATTCCGACAGGGCTTGCAAGGGTGCCTGGCCTCGACGAGAGCCTGACGAACGGGGCGAAGGTACTGGAGTTGGCGTGTGGGACCGGTGCCGGGTTGCTCCAGATGGCGCAGAGTTGCCCGAAGACGACGCTGGTTGGCATGGACACGGGGACGCCCATTCCCTGAAGCTGGTGGCGGACAGGGTAAGCCAGGCCGGGCTCCAGGAGCGGGTATCCCTACAGCAGCGCTCGTTGGAGGACCTGGATGAGCAGGACCAGTATGAGGTGGCGCTCATCAACCTCTCAATGCATGAGTGCCGGGACATCGAGAAGGTGGCCCGCAACGTCTACCGGGCCCTCAAACCCGGGGGTTACTTCGTCATCTCCGACTTCCCATTCCCGGCGTCGGTACAGGAGACCCGGACGTTACCGGCACGAGTGATGTCTGGCATCCAGTTCTTTGAGGCCTTGGTAGGAGACCAGTTGCTGCCCACCCAGGCATACGTTGATCTGCTTGGGAAACACGGTTTCAATAACGTGGATGCTTTCGACCTGACACCGGTACATGCCGTGACCTTTGGGCGGAAGCACTAAACGCGGGCAAAAAACACCCTGAAAGGAGGTGTGCTTTCAAGTCGAAGAGTCGTCGCTAAGAGATACCGGCCGAAATTTCCTGCAGAGTTCTTTGTCTGGGAACAGTAGGAAATCGGTCACAAGCCGGAGCCGCAAGAAATAACGCGAAATACATGAGGAGAGACACCACTATGCCGATGTTTATGGACACGCACAAGAATGTACCTGACCTAACTGCGGAAGCAGCGGCAGGGGTACACCAGAAGGACCTTGAGGTCCAGAGTAAACATGGTGTGACTATCTAAGGTACTGGTTCAACAAGGCTGAAGGGACGGTGTATTGTCTGGTCGACGCTCCCAATGAGGAAGCTGCTGTTGCCGTCCACCGGGAGGCGCACGGCATGGTGGCAGACGAAATGATCGAGGTGAAAGAAGGAGCCTAGAATCCGGTATTTCGAAGGGGCTGACGTCTGAGACCCTTCAACTGAACTCAGTTCCGAGGTACCGCAACCACCGCGCCCCATGCCTCCCGGTTGGGCTGACGGCGAGCAACTTGCAACCACCAGTTACTTGGTGAAGTCCGTCGTGCCGACCCGTATCAGCTGGTCGGCGACGCCCAGCGGGTCGAACATCCCGTGGGCCAGAGCGGCGCCGAGCCAGATATGCTCCTCGTCGCCGTCCGCGTGGCCAGCGTGCCTTTCTCGTGTGCCCGCCAGTCCTATCATCCGCTCACGCATCGTCTCCTCGTCGGTCGCACAGTGGACTTCCACCATTCTGAATGCGTAGGCCTTTCGCAGACGTTCGAACCTCGGCACGTCGTATTTCCTGTAGTAGTTGCGCTCCGCTACGACGCTCCGGCCCGCCTCGATTTGGCGCTCAACCATCTCGAACAGCAGCTCGATACTCGCGAGTCCCAGCTTCTTCGACCACTCACGGGCCTTCGTTCCCAGCGAGTCGAACAGCGACTCCTTGATCAAGTCCTTGCTGAGAAAAGGAATCGTGAGGGCACGGGCGACCTCGCGTGCAAGCGTCGTCCTGCCGGTGGCCGGCGCGCCTGAGACCACGACGAGGTTCGGCTATCTTGATTCGGTTGCGAGCACGCGGACCTCCGGCACAGAAACGGCGCTATGGTATCATCCAGACCCGATTCCTACTGAAGGACCGCCATGCGCATCGTCTTCATGGGCACGCCTGTATTCGCGGTGCCTGTACTCTCCGCCCTTGCGGACGCGGGTCACGAGGTCCTGGCCGTCTACACGCAGCCCGACCGGCCCGCCGGCAGAGGAAAACGCATCGCCTCGTCACCGGTGAAGGAATACGCCACGGACCACGCGCTGCCCGTCCACCAACCGCCGTCCCTGAAACGCGACGATGCGCAACGGGCCCTTGCTTCTCTCTCGCCCGAGGTCACCGTAGTCGCGGCATACGGTCTGTTTCTACCAACCCGTGTATTGCAGCTTCCGCCGCTTGGATGTCTGAACGTCCACCCATCACTCTTGCCGCGCTATCGGGGACCGTCACCGGCGCCGGCGGCAATCTTGAACGGAGACCCTGTCACTGGCGCAACCATAATCAAGCTCGACGAGCGAATGGACACCGGCCCCATCGTTGCCGCGAGGGAAACGCCGATCGGTCCCAAAGAGAACGCCGTGGAGCTGACGGTCCGCCTGTTCGAGATCGGCGCATCGCTCCTCGTCGATGTACTGCCGGGATGGGCGAGCGGCGACATCCATACGCGGCCCCAGGACGAGTCCCAGGCGACGGTGACGAAGAGGCTGTCCCGCGAGAACGGCGAGATCGACTGGTCCGTCGACGCCGAGCAGATATCGAGGCAGGTGCGTGCCTACCACCCCTGGCCAGGGTCCTTCACCCACTGGCGCGACAAGCTGCTCAAGATAATAGAGGCATCGGTCCCGGCCGCCGAGGAAGGACCAAAAGCCACACCGGGAACCGTGGAGCAGCTACCGTCCGGAGCCCTCGGGATCGCAACTGGCAATGGTGCACTGGAGGTGCGGACGCTACAGTTGGAGGGGGGAAGGGCCTTGAGCGCGAAGGATTTCATGCAAAGCCACCCGGACTTAGTGGGGGCGTCACTGGGGCATCAGTGAAGAGGCCGCTTGAACCGTGGTTGGTCCAGATGCCATCCTCAGTCAGCATGCCCTTAGTCGGATGTTGCGAAAAGGTATCCGCCTGACAGACGTCGAGATGGTCCTGAGCCTAGGCGAGCACGTTGAAGGGAGAAGGCCAGGCATTCGGGAGGCGTGCGCTGAGCTGGACGGCAGACCAATCACAATCGTATACGACGCCGGTGAGTATTTGGCGAAAGACGTTTACCGGATTGTGGCGGTGTTGCGCAGGAGGTGTTCAGATTGAGGATCACCTACGACAAGGAAACTGACGCGCTTGCGATCGACCTCGCGGACGCTGCGGTGGAAGAGACCAGGAACATCGCTCCCGGCGTGGAGGTGGATTTCGACTCGACCGGACGGGTAGTGGCGATAGAGTTCATCCACCCCAGCAAGTCCTACGATTGGGACTGGTCCGACTTCGACAAGCCTGACCCTTACTACACACTGGCCGACGCCGCCGCAATGTCCGACATAAATCCCGGCACCATCCGGCATCAGATACAGCAAGGGGTGCTCCAAGACAAAAAGATCGGGCGCAGCTGGGTAGTCCACATCGACGATCTACATGAATAGCTGACGGAACGAAGCCGGAGGGCTAGAGCCCGTAGGCTGGCTGAAAACGGCGCTCCTTTGCCAGACAACGAAGGGAAAGACGCTCTCCCGAGGTCAACGAGATTGGTGACTTCGTCTGTAACGTGGACAGTCAGCCGCTAAGAGACGACGCGTCGTCGGGAACTGAGACGTGTATGGTGCACAAGTTTCCAACCGGGCGCGAGGTATGTAGGGGCACATTGCATGCGCCCGAGTCCACGACTGAGGGATTGGGCATCGCGAGTCGGCCTTCCATCTAATCTAAGGAGTCTTTAATGGCGAGCAAGAAACGAGTCCTGGTGACCGGTGCGTCCGGGACGGTCGCGAGTCAGCTCCTGCCGGCCTTGAGGGAACGCTACGACCTCGTCTTGCTGGATACGAGGGACACGGACCGGGACGGCCATCCCGTCGAAGGCGTGACCGTCGCCGACGTATCGGACCGCGACCGACGCAAGTATGAAGGCTACTTCGAGGGTGCGGACGCCGTCGTCCACCTCGCCTATGTCCACACCAACGGCGCTAACGTCGACAAGTACCTCATCGAACGCGGCAACGTCGACACGGCCTACAACGTCTACCGAGCGGCTTTCGACGCCGGAGTCCCGCGAGTCGTCTTCGCCAGCTCGTGCCACGCCGCCGATTGGTACACGGGCCTTCTGGAAACCCGTGAAATGGAGGTGCTCAGCCCCGACGTGGCGCCGCTTTCAGAGCAGTTCTACGGCTGGTCGAAGGCGACGTACGAGCATTTGGGATTCGTGTTTGCCAGTGGCAGCCTCGGGCGAAAGATGGGCGTCGTGCTCGTCAGAATCGGAACGCCCAACGACGGCAAGATTACCAACAATCGCAGCGCCAATGGCCTCAAGACCTACCTGGGCAGCTACATCAGCCCACGGGACCTCGCGCAGCTATTCGTGAAGTCGATAGAAACACCCAACATCGATAACGACTCTGGGGTGCCATGGCTGGTGGTCTACGGGATCAGCAACAACACCCGCGCCTACTGGTCGCTGACCAACACCAGAGCCGTCCTGGGATACGAGCCCGAGGACGACTCCGAATCCAAATTCGCCAACGTGGTTCAGGACGTGATCCTGAACGCCGGCGGTGAGGAGCGGGCCGGCAGGCTCGGTGCACGCTCCGGCGAGTGACCTCCGCCCTCACTCGAACCCGGCGAGCCTCGGCTGGAGCGGCTCAGAATCGGAGGACTCGAAGCCTGAGACGCTGACGCCGATCAGCCGAAATCGCCGTCCCTCGCTCATCTCACGCTCCAGCATCGCTCGGGCGCTTCCTGCGATGGCGTCCGGCGAGGAGTCCGGCTCCCGCAGCGTCCGCTGCCGACTGAAGGTCGTAAAATCGGAAAGCCGCAGTTTGGCCTTGACCGTCCGCCCCCGCAGACCTCCGATCACCAATCGCCTCGATACACGTTGACTCAGCCGGTCGACCAGCTCGAACAAGACCTCGGCGTCCGCGGTGTCGCGGGCCAGAGTCGTCTCCGCGCTGACGGACTTTGCTTCCCGCTCAACCACGACCGGACTCTCGTCCTGGCCCAGGGCCAGCCGGCGCACGTAGGGCCCCCTGCGGCCAAGCTTCTTCGCCAGCCACTCGTCAGGCTGCGAGGCCAGCTCGCCGATGGTATGAACTCCGTCGGCCGCCAGGCGTGCGGCGGTCTTCGGACCGATGCCCCACAGCTTTATTGCATCCAGCGGCGCCAGGAAGTCACGTTCCGAGCCTGGCACCACCACCGTCAGGCCATCGGGCTTGTCCATGTCTGAAGCGATCTTCGCGACGGACTTGCTCGTAGCGACTCCGACCGAGATAGTGAGCCCGAGTTCCACCTTCACTCGGCGTCGAAGCGCGGCGGCGATCTCTTCGGGCGGCATCTCTGGAGTGATCGCGTCGGTTACGTCGAGGAAAGCCTCGTCGAGGGACAGCGGCTCGACAAGCGGCGTTATCTCATGGAACATCGCCATTACCTGTCGTGACACCTGGTGATAGCGGTCGAAGCGAGGCGGGAGCCTGACGGCTTTGGGACAGCGTTGGAAAGCGGTCCGCATGGGCATCGCGGACCGTATCCCAAAACGCCTGGATTCATAGGAAGCCGACGCCACGACACCGCGCTGGTCCGGACTTCCGCCCACGACCACCGGCTTCCCGCGCAGGTCCGGATTGTCTAGCTGCTCGACCGAGGCGTAGAACGCGTCGAAGTCCGCGTGGAGGATGTGGTGCATCGCCTAATCCCCCAGTCTAATGCGACCCGTCGATCACGACGTCGAGCACCGCAGGCTTGCCGAGGTCCAGAGCATGTTGCACGGCGGGGCCCAGGTCCTCGGGGTCTTCGATTCGGCGGCTGTGGACACCCATGGCTTCGGCCATGCCGGCTAGATTGAACGGCGCGGCGAAGTCCATCCCGATGTATTTGCTTTGTGGCGGGTCCTGCTCCAGTACGTCCTTCTTGTAGGCATCCATGTTGACCTTTAGAACGCGGTAAGTGCCGTTGTTGCATATCAGGTATACGACCGGGATGTTCTCGACAGCGGCCGTCCACAGTCCCTGCACCGTCATCATGGCGCTGCCATCCCCGACGATGCAGACTATGGGGCGATCCGGATTCGCGAGCTTGGTGCCCATCGCGCCCCCGATGCCCCAACCGAGCGCGCCGCCCCGCCCGCTCATGAGTTCGCCCGGCTCATCGAATTCGAGCGTGTTGTGCAACGCAGTGCGCGTCGTTACCGCGTCATCGGCGATGATTACGTCATTGGGGAGGACCTGGGCGACCTCCGCGATCATTCGCTCCGCCGACATGGGCTTGGCGTCCCAACGCTCCTTCACGCGACGCTTCCACGCCTCTCTTACAGCAGCAGTCTGCTCGGCGACGACTGACGCCCGCCCCTTGGCCGCCTCGCGGTCCGAGCCAGACATCGTCGCCTCCAGCGCCTCAGCCAGCTGCCCGAGAGCGACCTTGGGATCCGCTACCATCGCTACGTCCGTCGGCTGGGTGCTGCCGACCGACCTCTGGTCCACGTCGAGGTGGATCAGTTTGGTGCCGGGCCCCAAAAATCTAAGAACAGGTTTTGAAAACATGTAGTAGAAACTGGACAGCTTGCCTACTACAAGCACGACGTCAGCGGCCGACAGGGCCTCGTAGGAATCCTCGAACCCGAGCCTGATGGTGTCCATGAACTGCGGGTGGCTAGAGGGGAAGTTCACCTCGGAGTACAAAGATGCGTAAACCGGTGAGCCTAGAAGCTCCGCCACTTTGACCGCCTCTTTCGTGGCGTCGGACTGGCCGACCCTGTCCCCGACGACCATTGCCGGA
>CAUZJF010000002.1:0-30234 GCA_963579975.1 Dehalococcoidia bacterium | reverse complement strand
TCGGGCGACGGGCAGTCGAAGCAGGTCCTGGGACACTGCTTTGATAACCCCCCCCCCCCCCCCCTCGGACACAAGCTTCTCGAGTCACGCGGATACGTTAGGCGCGAGAGTGGTACTCGACATCTAAGCCGGTCCCTGACCGATGCAATACGTCCGGTGCAGCCGAACGGCTACCGGGTCCGGAGCGTGGCCGCGCCACAAGATCTGTCCAACATCCCTGCGGAGCACGCTCAGAGCTACGAAAAGATGACCCAGATGGAAGCGTCCAACTCTGAGTTAGACTTGGTGGCCGTTCTGAGCGACGGTCCCTATGCCGTCCACTATGTTTGTTGGATCGACTCCGAGGGACGGGGTCGGGGAAGTGCACTCTGTGCACGCGCCTAAGCCCAGAGAAGGCCACGCCGAACACGCCGTCGTTGTGGAAGCCCTGAACAGAATGAAAGCCCTCGGGGTCGCCGAAGTCGTTGCGTACGCGGGGAACCAAGATGCCGAAGCTGCTCGCCCTTAGGAATCATGCGGCTTCGAGACCGTCGCGGTTGGCCACGACTATTGAAAGGAGTATCCGGCCGCCTAGGTCGTCTAGCCACGTCCGATATAAGGCTGGTCCACAGGCAGCACGATCGACTCCAGCATGTTGGCGTAAGGCGGGAGGGCCGCCATCGCGACCGCAGCTATCGCCAGGTCGTCCGGCGTCATCATCGGCTCCTGGTCCTGTGGCCGGGTGCCGGTCGAGCGCAACTCGGTGCGGACGTTCCCCGGGTGTAGACAACTCGCCGATACGCCGTACTCTCGCCCCTCGAGGGCCGTCGACTTCGTCAGGCCTACGAGACCGTGCTTGCTGGTCGTATAGGGCGCGGAGTTCATTCGAGGGACCTGGGCCGAGATGCTGCCGATGTTGATGATGCGGCCGCTTCGCTGGCGCTTCATGATCTTCATCGCCTCGCGGCTGCACAAGAATGCGCCAGTCAGGTTGACGTCGATTACGCGCTGCCAGGTCTCGAGGGATAGCTCGTCAAGCGGCCCGCCGTCGAAAACGCCCGAGTTGTTGACGGCAATGTCAACGGTGCCGAACTCCTTTTCGGCTGCACTGAACAAGTCTACAACCTGCGCCTCGTCGGTCACGTCGGTCTGTTTGACCAGCGCCTTGGCACCCAGAGACCGCGCTTCTTCCGCCGTCGCCTCCAGCTTCTCCAGCCTCCTGGCCGCCGCCACCAGGCTTGCCCCTTCCCTCGCGAACGCCAGCGCGATCCCCTTCCCTATACCGGACCCGGCCCCCGTGATGACCGCGATCTTTCCGTCGAGTTGTCCCATATTCGGTCTCCCGTTCGTGAAATGCGTCGGCGTAGCGGCCGCGCTACTGTTCGGACGCTACGCTCTCAGGCGAGAGTGCTTCCACCACCACCTTGCTTAGCTCGGCGATCGCGTCGGCGCCCCTACCTTCCAGGTCGTCTGCCAGCGTCACGATGGAGACGATCAAGGGGCCCGTCGGCAGGTAGACGATGCCCACGTCCCCTTGAATCCGGTTGCTGCCGCCTATCTTGTGGGCGACCGTGATACCGGGGTTCAGGTACCTGGGAATTTTGTTTTTGCTCCGGCAACCCTTAAGCAGCTCGATCATCGCGTCCGACGCATCAGGACTGACGATCTGACCGGCGTAGAGTTGTGCCAGAATACGGCCCATGTCGCCGCCACTGGTGATGTTGTTCTCGGGAACGCTCTGATACGAAATGCTCGTTGGATCGAGGCCCTTCGAGGTGGCTATCTCGATGTTCTTCGCATCGTTCTTTCGGTTGCGGGGCAGGTGCTCGTTGCCGTAGAAGCGGTAGTGGTATTCGCCCAGAGTGACGCTGGTGCGGGTGTTCGTGAACCCCAGCTCGTCCATGGTCGCGTTGATGGCGCTGGGCGTCAGGAGCTCGATCAGCACGTCCGTCGCCATGTTGTCGCTGACGTAGATCATGAGTCGCGCGTAGTCGTAAAGACTGAGCTCGGGTTCGTCGTAGAGCATGCCGAGCACGCCCGTGCCGTGGCCGGATATGTCGTCTGACCTGCGGTGTCGGTCCTGGAGCGACAGCTTCCCCTGGTCCGCCTGCTTGAAAAGCTCGATCATGACAGGGATCTTGCATATGCTGGCAGTGGGCAGAGGTAAGTCAGGATTGTGGGTGAAGGTATCACCTGTATCGATGTCTTTGACGTAGACGCTGGTCTGGCCCCGAAAATCCGTCGCTATCTTCTCTAGTCCGTCCGATGGTAGCTTGCCCATCTGCTCCCCTCCTGAATGGCGCGTGGCTGCGTAGGGCGTGACCTGTGTGTCCGCCCGTTGTTTGGCGCCGAGTGCTAGTCCAGCGACCACCGCGTGGCTATCAAGCTCGTCTTCTCGCCCGGCCGGTCGATCTGATAGTAGACAGTCAGAAGTTCTCCAGGCGCCAGCTCCAACGTGGAAGGATAGCCCAGGTCGCCGTCTGCCGCATCGTCCCGGAGCACGATTTCGCTCTCGATGTCCCAGGTCTCTCCGCCATCGTGGCTAATACACGCGCGTTGGCTGAAGGGGGCCTTTCGGCGGCCGTAGCTGGCGAGCAGGCCACCTTGGTGCAGTCGGACCAGATGGGGCGGATAGCCCCACATCGGCGTCGGATGGGTGACCGACCACGTCTTGCCGCCGTCATCGCTCTCGGTCTGTCGCATGTAGGCGTCGTCTCGCGGCGGCTGTTTCGGATGGTACCGCCAGAGGCACACGATGCGTCCGTTCGTGAGCTCAACGCTGTGTGGTTCGTAGTACGTCAGGTCCTCTGCGTCTTCTTTCGGGACCGGTATCTCCCCGATGACCTGCCAGGACCTGCCCTCGTCTATCGACTCCACCGACGCCAGCGCAGGCCGGCCGCCGAGTTTGGCGGTGCCGACATAGAGCAGCCGGCCGTCACTCAACTCGCTAGGGCCGTGGGGCGCGCTGGCGATGCTGTCCACCTCGGCCTCCCAGGTAACGCCGCCGTCCGTCGAACGACGAGTCCACTGGCCGAGCCAACGCTGCCGCACGTCTTCTGTGATCTTGTCGCAGTGGCGACGCCAGGCGTCCACGGCCCGGTCGCCAGCGCGTTCGCGACGCCTCTCCAGATGGTCCCAGGTCGGCGAGGTAAACCAACTCAGAACGATGGCCCCGGACCGGAGTACGATGGCCCCGGCGTCTCGGTCGTCTAGAGGCGTGTTGTTGATCGTCTCGGGCTCGGACCACGTTTCCCCGTCGTCCCGGCTGCGGACCATCTCGGTCTTGCCGTAGGGGCACCAGTGGGCCTCGCGGTCGCCCGAGAATACGGCCAGCAACTCGCCATCGTCCTTGCGGGCGACAGTCGGCCAGCCGATGTAGTCACCGGGCTCCTTGCAGATCACCCGGCTCCAGTGGACCTTATTTTTGATGTTCGGTCTCCTTTTCGCGTACTTCCGAGGCGGTGCACACCTTATCACGACGGCGCCTAGCGCAATCACATGGACTAGGCACCTCAAGGTTACCCCTGGGGCACAAGCAGTGCGCCCTTGCAAAGGCGGCGCTAGCCTCCCAGATGCAACACAAATACGATTCGCCTAGAATGTGCCCCGACTATGTCTCGACCACGAAGGCGCCCGCAGAGGATTTGAACGCATTACGGGGGTGATGGCTATGGACATCCCAAACGTTGGTCGTGGAGGTCCGCGCGGGACTCGAAGCGGCAGGCGACGCTCGCCGACGCGAGGCCGCTACCTGGCACTTCCAAACGTCTATGGAGGTGTTCGGGGCGGGCGTGCCGGACCTTCGCAAGATTGCCCGGGCCGTCGCAGGGAGGCTCAAGACGGCGGCGCCACAGGGGGTGCTCGAGCTGGCGCTCGCCATCATTGCTGACGGTGTTTTCGAAGGGCGGCAAACGGCCTATGAGATCCTATCGCGGCACAAGCCGACCATGGCCGTGTTGCGAGTCAAGGACATCGAGCGGCTGGGCGAGGGCATGGACAACTGGGCCTCGGTCGATGCCTTCTCGTCACTCGTGGCCGGCCCGGCCTGGCGCGATGGGCCAGCTCGGAAGACTGCTAGTGGCGTCGGGCATCGCTAGCATCGACGACCACCATCAACCGCAAATCACAACCCGGCGATACACGTCGCACGCTCATGGTCTGCGACTTGCACGTCTCCGACAAGGACGACATGGTTGTGAAGGCGCTCTCGTGGGCCCTCCGCTCCCTGGCCGGCCACGATCCAAAGACTGTGGACAACTTCCTGAGCCGGAACGACTCGGTCCTCGCCGCGAGGGTCCGCCGCGAGGTACGCAACAAGCTGGAGACCGGTTACAAGAACCCCAAGAGCTAGATGTAACGGCGGCCTGTGAACCCGCCTCCTGGACAATGGTCGCGGCCAATCAGACCGTTTTTGACCTCTGATTGGCGGCCGCAAATTCGCCAACCGTACCGAGCGGTGTTTTTACAGCTAGTAGCGATTCCGTCCCACCAGGACGGAGTAGTGCCCGCCGCGCTTGCCGCGCCCTCTGACGGGGTGCGTGGAAGCGATGAAGCCAGCCGCGCGGAGCGTGCGCTCGAAAGCGCCCTCTGTGCCTGCCGACCATATGGCAAGAGCGCCGCGTGGCCGCAGGGAGCGGCTCGCTGCAGCGAGCCCTGGCGGCGTGTAGAGCCTTGAGTTGCGTGCCAGCGTGAACGAATCGGGGCCGTTGTCGACGTCTAGCAAGACCGCGTCGAAGCGCGACTCGCTTTCTCGGATGACATCGGTGACGTCGCCCACCACCAGCTCAGTGCGGGGGTCGTCGAGGGGGCGCCCGGCCAGTGGTCCCAGCGGGCCGCGGTTCCATTCGACCACCTCTGGAACTAGCTCACTGACGACCACGGAGCCCCCAGGCGGCAGTAGATTGAGCGTAGCAGCAAGGGTGTAGCCCATCCCAAGGCCGCCGATCAGAATGCAGGCGTCCGCTTGTGGCCTGGGGCAGGCCAGCGACATCATCGCATCCTCTGAGCCATGCGAATAGCTGGTCATCAGGTCGTAGCCGTCGGCGTGAATAACATAGTTGCCATCGTGGCGCTGCAGTTCGAGGCGGCTACCATCAGGTGCGGTCGCGGTCGCCAGCGTTTCCGTTGGTTTCAAGGTTGATCAGGAAGGCGTGGCTTTGACATGGCTAACTACTATGGCACTTCTTGTACTTCTTGCCGCTACCACAAGGGCACCTTTCGTTGCGCCCCACCTTACGGCCCTGCGTTGCACTATCAAACCGGCGTTGCTCCGCCGCCCGCGTCGCACAATCGGCGCAGGTGCAGGCCGATCCATGGCCTGCACGCCAGTTACTGCGTTCCTTCCCTATGACCACGATTCCCCTCGGCATTCCTTTCTACGATCGCGTGGCTTGAAAACACCCTAATCATACCAGTCCCACTTCGTTGGTTTTGCTACGGTTCCTCCTCCGAACTCGAATGATTCAACGATCCGAGCCGGTTGGTTGGGGTCTCTACCTAGCCGCCTTGACGCGACCAGCCCCGAGTCGGTTCGCACGGGTCGGGCAGCGTTGTTCGCAGTCGCCGCAACGTTCGGGCGGAGACAGTACGAGCGAATCGCCGTCCTATGAACCCGTCTATAAAGGGGTTGGAGCGGGAGACCGGATTCGAACCGGCGACAGCCTGCTTGGAAGGCAGGAACTCTACCGCTGAGTTACTCCCGCTTCGAGTCCAATATACGGCTCCCGCTTGCCAGCGTCAACGGGGCTTCGCGGCTCGCTAGGCCTGGAGCTCGAACGCCTCCGCCGCCAGGTCCACGATGTGTCGGCCGATGGCGATGCAAGCCGTCGCCGCGGGAGACGGCGCGTTGAGGACGTGGACCGCGCCCGGAGTCCGAACGATGCTGAAGTCCTGCAACAGCTCACCCTTCCGGCTGACGGCCTGAGCGCGTACCCCGGCGCTCGGGTTCGTCAGGTCGTCGACACGCACCTCGGGGACCAGGGTCTGCAGCGACCGCGCGAACTCCCCTTTCAGCATCGAACGGTACACCTCCTTGACCGCCGTCTTCCAGTGAGTCGCGCCCATCCGCCAGAACCCTGGAAACGCCGCGATTCCAAGTAGTTCGCGCACGTCTACGTCGGTCTTTCGGTACCCTTCTCTGGCGAGAGCCAGCACTGCATTGGGCCCGGCCTCGACGCTGCCGTCTATCCTCCTGGTGAAGTGGACCCCGAGGAACGGAAGCTTAGGGTCCGGGACGGGGTAGATGAGCCCGTTCACCAGACCCGCCCGCTCGGCCTTCAGCGAGAAGAACTCCCCGCGAAACGGGACGATGCGCACGTCAGTCTCCGCGCCCATTGAGCGGGCGAGCCGGTCGGCGTACAGACCTGCGCAGTTGATCACGTAGCGAGCACCGACGTCGCCGTTTGACGTCTCCACCCGCTGTCCGGCGCCATCGGTCCGGACCTCTCGGACCGTCGTGCCAGTCACGAGATCGCCACCTCTGTGGCGCAGTTCAGCGGCGAAGGCGCGGGCTACCGCCGTGTAGTCGACGATTCCCGTGTTCGGAGAGTGGAGCGCCTTGAGCCCCGCCGCGTGGGGCTCAAGCTCTCGAAGCCGCTCCTTCCCCACGACTTCCAACCCAATGACCCCGTTCGCCTCGCCCCTCCGGCGCAGCTCCTCCAGGCCATCGAGCTGCGACTCTCGGGTGGCAACGACCACCTTGCCGCGCATCTCGTACTTCACGTCGTGGTCGTCGCAGAACCGCCGTAGCGACTCGCCGCCGGTCCAGCACAGGTTGGCCTTCTGGGAGCCGGGAGTGTAGTAGAGGCCGGCGTGTATCACGCCGCTGTTGTGACCGGTCTGGTGTTCCGCAATGGCTTCCTCCTTCTCCAGCACGGCCACCCGGTTCCGCGGGTACCTTTCGATCAGGAGCATCGCGGTCGCCAGGCCGATAATGCCTCCTCCGACCACAACTATGTCATAGCTACTAGCTTCCACCGAGATATCCCTTCGCTTTCGTTTCGCCGCACATTGTCAACGACACCCAACGGCACCGCAACAGTAAGCCCCGGCGGGGCGTCTCTACCCCGGCCACAAGGCGGGTTAGGGTGACCAGCGTCGACCTTTCATGATAATCTGCCGCCACGGTCACCCTAACTGAAAGGAGGACACTCCTTGACCGAGCTTCTGTGCCAGACCGACAGCTATATGCGCGAATTCGACGCCACCGTGGTCAAGACCACCCCGAAGGCCGTGGTGCTCGACCGCACCGCCTTCTTCACCGGCGGTGGGGGCCAGCCATCCGACACCGGCGTCCTGCGCGCCGGCGACCAGGAATACCAAGTCACCAAGATCTCCAGGTCCGGCGGCGACGTCGTTCACGAGCTCGATCCCGATGCGGCATCGGGGCCGTCCGTAGGGACCAGCGTCCATGGCGTCATCGACTGGGAGCGTCGCTACCAGCTCATGCGCACCCACACAGCGCTCCACATCCTCTGCGGCGTCGTATGGCGGGACTATGGCGCACTTGTCACCGGCGGCGACATGAAACTCCTGTCCGCCAGGATGGACTTCGAGCTGGAGAGCATGTCGGCGGACTTCGCAAAAGAGGTCGAGGAGCGCATCAACGCGGAAGTGGCTGCCGAACGCCCCATCGTCATCCAGGTGCTCGAGCGCGAGGAGGCCTTCGAGATACCCGACCTGATCCGAACCAAGATCAACCTGCTGCCCGAGGCGATCAAAGAGATCCGCACGGTGAACATCGAGGGGCTGGACCTCCAGGCGGACGGCGGCACCCACGTCGCCAACACCCGCGAGGTAGGCCAGATCAAGGTCACCGGGCACGAGAGCAAGGGACGCATCAACAAGCGCCTCCGTATCGAGGTCGAGGACCTCGACTAGAGTAGCGTGACCGTGGCAATCAATTACGATCGTTTGTTCGCTAGCAACGCGCCTGAGCCGCAGCCGATCGGCGCGATCAAGCGGGCCAAGTACGACTTCGCCGTCGCCTACCCCGACCCCGGTTCGCTACCCCTCGATGAGTTGGTCGGGTCGCTGGCCAAGGCGGTCGCCGAAGAGGGCCGCGACCTGGCCGTCTACCCCCACCCCACCGGCTATCCGCCGTTGCGCGAGTTCGTGTCCGAGAAGCTCGCCCGGGACCGGAAGATTCGCGTATCGCCTGACAACATCATTCTCGCCGACGGCTCCAGCCAGCCTATCCACATGGTGCTGGAAACGCTGCTCGACCCCGGCGACGTAGTCATCACCGAGGATTTCGCCTACAGCGGGACCCTGAGGGCGCTGCACCGGTTCCGCGCCGACGTCCGAGGCGTCTCGTCCGACGACGATGGCGTCCTCCCCGACGCGCTGGAGAGCGCCATCCGAAAAGCGATCGACGAGGGCCGCCCGCCCAAGCTCGTCTATACTATCCCGACCTTCCAGAACCCCCAGGGCTGGACGATGTCCCTCGATCGCCGCCGGGAAATGCTCCGCATATCCGGCGCCTACGGCGTCCCGATACTCGAGGACGACTGCTACGTCGATCTCCGCTTCGAAAGCGAGAACGTCCAGGCGATTCACTCGCTGGACGGTGAAGACCGCGTCATCTACGTAGGGTCCTTCTCCAAGATCATCGCGCCGGGAATGCGCATGGGCTACGTCGCGGGCCCCACCGAGATCCTCGACCAGGCGCGGGCCGTGAAGAGCGGCGCGGGGGTCAACCAGTTCGCGGCGCTGGCGGTCCACCGGTACGCGACGAGCCACCTCGATGACCACGTCGCCGAGATCAACCGCGTCCTCAGGTCGAAGCGCGACGCGATGCTCGCCGCTCTCGGCGAAAACTTCGGCTCGGCCGCCGCCTGGAGCCGGCCCGACGGCGGGCTCTACCTCTGGCTACGTCTGCCCGAGGACGCCGACCTCGCCGCGGCACTCCCCGCAGCCTTCGAGGCCGACGTCGGCTACCAGCCCGGCAATATCTTCTCCCCGGACGGCACGTCCGGCCGCAACTACGCCCGACTCTGCTACGGCTACAACTCCCCGGAAGAAATCTACGAAGGCATCGCCCGCCTCGCCGAGGTCTTCGAGCGCGAAGGCGCCCTCACCCCATAGGTTATCCGCTCCGCCTGACCGCTTGTGCGGTAGACCGAAGCGAGGGGACCCTCTCCAAGTGTTCCATTGCTATGAAATAGGTGCTCTGGCCTACGAAGGGCACTAATGCTTTCGATTGGTTCAGGACAAGCTTAGCCTCCTCCCAAAGACCGGAAGAACAGGCAGGACTGCTTTTGAGGGCGCTGGTAACAACCTGCATGGATGATTCTGTCCCACGTGTTCCACTCCCGATATGTGGAATGCACGGCGCGAGTAACATTCGTTGCCACGACTCCCGCCACAGACATCACTAGAGTACTGATTCAACGAAAAGGACAGACCCGGCGGGTCTGTCCCTAAAGACACGATAGTACATATGTGCTTCTCAGTCAAGTAGTCGTGACCTCATCGGCTGTCACGCCTGTATACTGGATTCTCACTGCCAGGGGAGGCCCACTATGTACCTGACGACGTTCCTGGGGAACTCGTTCGACGCCGTCAGCCGGATGGTCAGGTTCGGCGCGGGCATCCAGAAGCAGGCGCGAAACGAGCTCATCCAGGACCTTCAACGCATCTGCTCCAACGTCGAGTCGGCCTACTCCGGGGTCATCGCGAAGTTGCTTCCGGTCAAACAGTCCTTCGACGACCCGGCCGCGCTGGTCACCGAACTTCGCGCTTTCGCCGCCGACAACGTCACACGGGACTCGTTCAAGCCCGACCACCTCTGCAGCGAGGTCGATGTTCTGCTGTCGAAGCTGGCCAACAACCTCGACCCCTTGAAGTACTCGGTGGACGTGCCGAAGATACGGTCGCTCCAGCAGAACATCTCGATGATCGGCAACATGGACGCGATGATCTACAACGAGTACGACGAGTTCACTCGAAGCCTCGACTACCTGGCAACGGATCTGAAGACCCTCCGGGACGACGACCTGCGCGAGCGGCAGACGTACGCGCGACATGTCATCCAGGAGTGCGAAGAGGACCTCTTCTCGGCCGCCGCCTGAACAGCAGTTCTCTTCGCCCAACCAACTCGGACCGAGGTACGTCTCAGGGATAGTCCACTGATAGCTTGCTTGGGCAGAAGAATCATACTGCCGTGGTCTTCAGGGACAGACTCGCGAGTCTGTCCCTTTCCGTTTTCGCGACGCGGCGAATCCACCAGCCGGGCGTCCGACACATAGAGAGTCGCAAACGTTGGTACAGGGGCAAGAATCCCTCTCCCGATGACCGAGCGCGTTGCCGGTCCTTGCGTTCCTGCTACCCCCTCGCTGGCAGCGGGAGGGTTTAAACTCGGCGAAGCCGAAACCAACGCCCGAAACGCGAGCCTAGTCCTCCACGACCCGGATATGCAGCTCCTTGAGCTGGTCTACCTCTAGCGGGCCCGGCGCCCGGAACAGCGGGTCGATGCCCGTCTGGGTCTTGGGGAACGCTATGACGTCCCGAATGTTTTCGATGCCGGTCAGGACCATCAGGAGGCGCTCGATGCCCGGCGCGATGCCGCCGTGGGGCGGAGCGCCGTACTCGAAGGAGCCCAGGAGCTGCCCGAAGCGCTCCTCGACCTGCTCGTCCGTGTAGCCCAGCACCTTGAATATGCGCTCCTGGAGCTCGCGCCGGTGCACCCGGATGCTGCCGCTGGCGCACTCGACCCCGTTGCATACCAGGTCGTAGCAGTGGGCGATCACTTTGCCCGGGTCGCTCTCGATGTACTGCTCGTACCCGTCCTTCGGTATGGTGAAGGCGTGGTGGACCGCGTCCCAGCGCTCCTCCTCATCGTTCCACTCGAAAAGCGGAAAGTCGACGACGAAGGCGAAGTGGAGCACGTCCGGGTCCGGGAGCTCCAGCCGCCGCCCCATCTCGTTTCGGAGCGCGCTCAGCGCCAGGTTCGTGGTCTTCGGCGGCCCAGCCACGATGAGTATCAGGTCGCCCATGCCCGCTCCCGTGCTCCGGGCCATGGCCTTGATGGCGTCCAGCGAGAGGAACTTGGCGGCCGGCGACTTGACCTGGTCGTCGGTCAGGTCGTCCACCGATGCGGCATCGGGGCCGTCGAGGCCTATCCACACCAGGCCCATGGCGCCTCTGGCCTTGACAAACTCGACGAGGTCGTCGAGCTGGCGGCGGGGGTAGCCCGCGCAGCCCGGCGCCGAGAACGCCTTGACGATGCCTCCGTTCTCGACGGCGCCACGGAAGACGCGGAACTCGGTGTCCTTCGCGACGTCGGAGAGGTCGGCCATCTCCAGTCCGAAGCGCAGGTCGGGCTTGTCGCTGCCGTACCTCTCCATCGCCTCAGCGTACGTCATCCGGGGGAACGGCTTCACCAACCGTTTCTCGGGAACGATCGTCTCCACCAACTCGGTGTAGAGCTCCTCGATGAGTTCCAGCACGTCATCCTGCTCAACGAAGCTCATCTCAAGGTCGAGCTGCGTGTGCTCGCCGGCCAGGCGGTCGGCCCTGGGGTCCTCGTCGCGGAAGCAGCGGGCGATCTGGAAGTACTTCTCGACGCCACCGGCCATCAGGAGCTGCTTGAGCTGCTGAGGCGACTGCGGGAGCCCGTAGAAGTGCCCCGGGTGCAGCCTGCTAGGCACTACGTAGTCGCGGGCGCCTTCGGGAGTGCTCTTGATGAGAATGGGCGTCTCGACCTCCAGGAACCCACGCCCGTCCAGGAAGTCGCGGATGAACTTCACGACGCGATGCCTCAGTGCCAGCATGTCGCGCATCCGGGGCCTGCGCAGATCGAGGTACCGGTACTGCATCCGCAGATGCTCGTCGACCTCACTCTCCTCGTTGATGTTGAACGGGGGAGTGGCAGACTCGTTCAAGACGCTGAGATGGTCCGCCGCCACCTCGACCTCACCAGTAGCCAGGTTGGGGTTGGCCGCGTCCTCGGGCCGATGGCGAACGCGGCCGACCACCTGGACAACCCACTCGTTCCGAAGCCGCTCGGCGATGGCGTGGGCATCCAGCGCTGACTCCGGATCGAACACCACCTGCACAACGCCGGAGCGGTCCCGCAGGTCGATGAATATCAGACCGCCGTGGTCGCGACGCCGGTCGACCCAACCGGCCAGCGTGACCTCTTGGCCTGCGTGTTCGGCTCGAAGGTCGCCGCAATCGATTGTCTTAAGCAAGTCTCTGCTCCTGTGCATCTGACGTGACTGGACCGTGTCGGTGGATTCCAGCTTGCGCCGGAATGACGGAGAGGCGGGAGAAGAGGCAAGGCCCGCAGGACGAGCGGGCACGCCCCAAGGTTGAATGGCTGACGGCTTGAGCGAGGCCCTGCGACGATCCTAGCACCGGTCGGTGCCGACTAGATGACCGCGCTGTAGCCCCGCCTCTTATTATCGAGGCTGACAAAGGTCTCAGTGCGGCGAACGCCCGGGATGATGCCAACTCTCGTGCGCAGAAAGACGCCAAGGGCCTCGGCGGACGCGAGGGTGGTCCATGCGAACACGTCGTAAGTGCCGGTCGTAATCACCACCCAAGTGACTTCGTCCAGGCGGTAGAGGTCGTCGGCCACCTGGTCTATTTTGTCCGAGTCCACTTGGACGCCGACCAGCGCCTGGGATGTCAGACCCAGCTTCCCCGAGTCGGGCAGGCCGATTACCTGGATGTACTCTTCCTGGATCAGCCTTTTAAGGCGGCGGCGCACCGTGCCTTCGCTGACGCCGACCGCGCGCGCAATTCCCGCGTTGGATGCTCGTCCGTCGTGCTGGAGCATCTCGATGATTTTAGAGTCGAGTTCGTCCATGGCCGTCTCCGCTCCGTGGATTTGAAGTACGAACTGAAATCATATGTCCGCCTACGAATTCTGTCAATACACGAGGGCAGATGTCAACCATCTACGCCGCTCCGCCACCTGGGAACGAGTGAGGACGGCTATGGCGGCTCCTCTGTTCGCCGAAATCGCTACCGTAGCCTGATGTAGGCGATATATACGCCCAACGCCGCGCCAAGTAGACCGAACAGGTCGACGTAGCCAAGTGCCGTGGCGGATATGGCCGCGGTCACGACCGCCGAAAGCGCCACGCCACCGCCCGCGACGAGTTGCAGCGTCCTACCACGCTTTCGGTTCGATGCGACGCTGACGACCTCGGCCATCAAGTACCCGAACCCGCCCATCAGGATGAGGTGCAGGTACCAGCCGACCGGCAACACCGGGATGACTATCCCACCCACGATGCCCAGTACCACGCCCGCCACCACCGCCCGCGTAACGTACGAAGTAGGCATGTCGTAGGTGGGAGCAGGCTTCCCCTGACCGCATTTCTTGCACCGCACACCAACCGGCGTATGGACCATACATTGTGGGCAGACCAAATCTTCGCACCTGCCGCACCTCAGGTTGGTCGCGGTATCCGAGTGGTTCGGGCAATACGTCGCCTGCTTCATGTCAATTTGCCCTGAAAATAGGGTGTGCGAGGGCTGGCATTCTCCCCCTTCCCAACCTTCCCCCGAAGGGTGGAATGGGTAAGACTCCTCCCCCCCTCCCAGATTTTCAGGGGGACTATGAAGCACCGTCCGCCGACTGGGGCCGTCTCTCTACCCAGGCCTCCTTGCGTGAGACGTCACGGTCCCACAAGAAGCGGTAGGCGAGAAGACGCACCCAGCTGAATTCACCCTCGGGCAGCGCCCAGTTGGCCGTCAGCCGTTTGAAAATCAGAAGAACGATGATCCCCACCGACATCAGGACGACCTCGGACTGTCGCTCGAATACCGAGTACGCGATTACGGGAATGAGGAACAGCAATACAAACGTCCAGAATGCGGAGTCCCGCCGCAGCTGGCGGCCGACGAGCCAGACCATCCCCGCCACCAGCAGCTCTTGCCACATGAAGAAGCCAAGGTAGACCCCGATTCCGGTCGCGACGCCACGGCCACCCGTGAACTTGATGAAGGGCGACCAGTTGTGCCCCGCTATAGCGGCGAGTCCCACGCCCGCCTGGACGGTTAGACTCTGGTCTGCCAGTCCGGAGGCAACAACCGGCAGCGTTCCCTTGACGGCGCAGTCGAACACTCCAATCGCCAGACCGACCCGCCAGCCGGCGACCTCGGTCAGGTTGGAGGCGCCGACGTTGCCGGACCCGTGGGTCCTGATGTCGACCCCCCGGAGGACCCGGGCGACGACGTAGGCGGTTGGGAAGGACCCCCAGAGGTATCCGGCGAGGATGAACAGTGCGGGTTCGGCCATGATCTTACGTGTTTCCGCGCCCGACGGGTCCTTGGCCCGCTAGCCCTGTCGGGCTGCGATGCGATCGCGCAAAAGCGACTTGAGCGCGCCCACCGTCTCAAGCGGAGGGCCTGCGGCACCTGGCTCCACTTCGTCGGGGTTGCCCCACCCATGGTAGTCGGTGCCGCCGCACTCAACCAGACCTAGTTCGGTAGCGATACCGCTGAATAGCGAGAGCTCGTCCTCGGTGTGGTTCTTGTAGTGGACCTCGATGCCGACCAGACCGGCGTCCTTGAGACTGCCAAGTAACTCCTTCAGCTCCGCTACATCGGCGTCGGCATATCCCGCCACAAAGAAACTCGGATGCGCCATCACGGGCAGCCCGCCGGCGCGAACAAGCAACTTGACGGCGTCGATGGCCGTCAGGTTGACCCGTCCCACGTAAGCCAGACCGTTCCTGCCAATGTACTTGTCGAAGGCGTCTCGGGGGTATTCGACGTAGCCCTGCTCAACCATCGCCTGCGCGATGTGCGGCCGGCCGATCGCGCCGCCGTCGGACAGCTCCTGGACCCGCTCCCACGAGATCATCACCCCAAGCTCACGTAGCCTATCGACCATCTGGCGGCCGCGATCATGCCGCCCATCGCGGAGCTGCCGCATCTGGTCCTGGAACTCAGAGTCGTGGTAATCGACGAAGTACCCGAGAAGGTGGAGTTCGCTGCGACTCACGTCGGTGCTCAGCTCCACCCCAGGGATGATAGAAAGCTCAGGATGAGCCCGGGCCGCGTCTAGTGCCTCGGCCAGGCCCTCCGTCGAATCGTGATCGGTAACGGAAATGACACGAAGTCCCCGGCGCGCGCAGAGGTCGACTAGCTCCGTTGGCGTCAGGATCCCGTCCGAATAGGTAGTGTGTAGATGTAGGTCGACTTCTGCCATGATACGCGACCCAATACGCGTGGGTTGAAGACGCAGGAGCGGACCGTTGCCGCCCCTGCGTCGACGAAAGGCCTGCTCGGACTAGCGAGCGTACTCTACTGAACGTCGCTCTCGGATTACGGTTACCTTGATCTGCCCGGGGTAGGTCAAGGTCTCCTCGATCTTCTTAACTATGCCGCGGGCCATCTCGCTGGCGGCTATGTCGTCCACCGAATCCGGCTGCACCATAACACGGATCTCACGTCCGGCCTGGAGTGCGAAAACCCTCTCGACTCCGGAGAACGCCCGTCCGACGTCTTCGAGAGCTTCGAGCCTCTTGATATAGTGCTCGACCGTGTCTCGGCGCGACCCGGGTCTGGCGGCGCTGATGGCGTCGGCGGCGGCGACAATGAACGACTCTGGGCTACTGTGCTCGTCGTCGTGGTGCTCGCGGATCGTCACGCAGATGTTTTTCGCGACCTTGTTCTTCTCCGCCACGTCGGCCCCAATTTCGGCATGAGGGCCCTCGACCTCGTGGGTCAAAGCCTTGCCGATGTCGTGCAGCAGTCCTCCCGTTTTCGCGATCTTGACGTTTGCACCGATTTCAGATGCCATCATACCGGCCAGGCGCCCGACCTCGATGCTGTGCTGGAGAACGTTCTCCCCGTAGCTGAACCGGTACTTGAGACGCCCAAGCAGATGAATGACTTCGGTGTTCATTCCGCGGACGCCCACGTCCAAAACCGTTTCCTCTCCCATCTTCCGTATCGTCTCTTCCAGGTCTTTCTCGCTCTTGGCGACCATCTCTTCGATTCGAGCCGGATGTATTCTGCCGTCCGCTATAAGCTTGCCGATGGAGAGTCTAGCCACCTCTCTGCGGATCGGGTCGAAACACGAAAGAGTCACGGCCTCCGGCGTCTCGTCGATGATAAGGTCGACCCCCGTCGCCTTTTCGATTGCTCGTATATTCCGTCCCTCGCGGCCTATCAGACGTCCCTTCATCTCGTCGTTGGGTAGCGGTACGTTGGTCAATGTCACTTCGGATACGACATCCGATGCCAGACGCTGTATAGCCTGGCCCAAGATGTTTCGGGCCGTATCGCTGGCCTCGGACCTGGCGGTGTCCTCCATGTCGCGATACCGGACCGCCAATTCGTGCTTGATCTCCTCCTCGGCGCGCTGCATCAGCTCGTTGTGAGCTTCGGCCACGGAGAGATTCGCGATAGCCTCCAGCTTCTCGACCTCTTGTTGAGTCAGCTTGTCGATCTCGGCCCGAGCCTTGTCTGCCTCCTGTTCCTTTTGGTTGAGGTCTCGCTCACGATGCTCCAGATTGGTGGCGCGTCGATCGGCGTTTTCCTCACGGCTTGCGAGCCGCCGCTCGACCCCCTGTTGCTCGGACCGCCATTCCCTGACCTCTGACTCTCCGGCCGACCGTATACGGATCGCTTCTTCCTTTGCTTCGAGAAGGAGGATCCGCTCCTTCTCCTTGGCTTCCTCTTGAAGTCGAGTAGCCTCGTCCACCGCCTCCTTGGCTTCCTCTTGAAGTCGAGTAGCCTCGTCCACCGCCTCCTTGGCTTCCTCTTGAACTCGAGTAGCCTCGTCCACCGCCGACCTGTAACGGCTGCCGGCTATCAGCCTCCTGACCAAGTAACCACCTAACAAACCCACAAAAAGACCACTCAGGACGGCAAATATCGCAATGCTTAACGTATCCACGCTACTCACCCCCCTTAACGGATTTCGCAGCCCCGAATACCCAGGCTGCCTACGTCCCCATGGTATGCGCGCCACATTTGAGTGTCAAGCTGAAACAAGCGCTCCCAGATACGAAGGACATCCGACCCGAGACGCTCGAACCAGCTACAATACGCGCCCGGTGATCTAATGACAGCCACACCTCGAATCAACAAAAAACGCGGCCCGCCGAGAACGTTCCGCGCGTTCAGCAACCCCAACTATCGCTTGCTTTGGCCCGCGAACCTCCTCTCCTACATGGCTCGGTGGATGCAGATGTTCGCCCTAGGATGGTTCGTCCTGGTGCGCACGGACTCACCCTGGCTGGTCGTCATGGTCGGCTTTGCGGGCACGGCGCCGATGCTGCTGTTGGGCCTCTTCGGGGGCTACCTGGCAGACTCGTTCCCTCGCCAGCGGCTCTTTGTCTTCACTCAGCTGGCATGCCTCGGGGCCGCAATGGGGATGACCGTGTTGCTGGCGAGCGGGGCGGCGGACTACCGGTACGCATACCTGATGGCGTTGGTGCTCGGCGGCGCCTGGGCGCTGGACATGCCTTCACGTCGTTCGGCCATTCATGATCTCCTGGGCGCCGCCGGGGTGACGAATGGGCTCGCGTTGGACACGATGGGTATGAGCGCCAGCCGTATGCTAGGACCGGCGCTCGCGGGCGTAATCATCTCGGTGTGGGACTTCCAGGGCGTCTACGTCGCCGTGACGGTCTGCTACCTTGTCGAGGTAGCGCTGCTGGCCAGGTTCCAGGTCCGAGGCGTCCAACGGGACTCGGGGCCGTCAAACTTCTTGACCAACCTCCTCGTTGGGGTTCGCTACGTCAGAGGTAACCCGACGCTACGGGCAGTGGTTATGGTGACTATTACGATGAATCTGGTGCTGTTCCCCTACATGCACCTCGTGCCGGTCGTAGCAAGGGAGGTCTTGAACACAGGGGCGGTCCTGGCGGGGGTACTGCAGGGGGCGTCCGGCTTTGGCGCTCTGGTCGGGGCCGCGTTCGTGGCGTCGGCGACCAATATCCGAAACCACGGCCGAATATACATCGCAGGTTCGATTCTCTCGCTCGTTACGCTGTTGGTGTTCGCTGTTTCGCGATGGTACGCCCTATCTCTGCCGGCCCTCGTCGTACTGGGGTTCGGCACGGCCGGGTTTAGCACGATGCAGGCCACGCTGATAATGCTGGTGGCCGAAAGGGAAATGCGGGGCAAGGCCCTGGGCGTCGTGACGATTGCCATCGGGACTGGGCCGTTGGGGACGCTGAGTCTCGCGGCCATCACGACGGCAGTCAGCGCTCCCTTTGCGCTTGGCTTGAACGCGATAGCAGGCACGGTCGCACTGCTGGTGATAGGCCTGACCATGCGGTCGCTGGCCAGGCCCACTGTAGAGTCGGAAGGCGCGGGCCGAACGGCGCCTCAGTAGTCCAGGATCGGGGCTCGACGCGAAAGCCGGCCTGTTTGGCCGTTGACCGGCGATTCTCCTCGGGCATATAATGCCGACTGGAGACCACCTAGACCCCTAGCAGGACCGCTATCAAGGTAACGTCTATGTCGGCCCCAGACGACCGTGCCCACGATGCCTGTGGGGTGGTCGGAGTATATTCTCCCGGCGAAGACGTCGCTCGTGTGGCGTTCTTCGGGCTCTTCGCGCTTCAGCACAGGGGCCAAGAAAGCGCCGGCATAGCGGCCAGCGACGGCGAGACGATCCGGGTCCACACCGCGATGGGCCTGGTCGCCAACACGCTCCAGGAAAACGACCTGGAGCGGCTGCCTGGCTATATCGCCGTAGGCCACACCCGCTACTCCACGACGGGACAAAGCTACCTCAGCAACGCCCAGCCCCTGATCTCCAGAAGTCCGGACGTCGAGCTGGCTTTGGCGCACAACGGCAACGTCGTCAATGCCCTGGACTTGAGGCAAGAGCTTGCCGACATGGGGGTGGAGTTCAAATCGTCCGGGGATTCGGAGATAATTGCACACCTGCTGTCATACGCACCGGCAACGACCTGGGAAGACCGCGTCGCATACGCGATGCGCCGTCTGCAAGGCGCGTACTCTCTTACGGTAATGACGTCTGACGCGCTCCTAGGCATCCGCGACCCTCTCGGCGTGCGGCCGCTATGTATAGGCAAGATGAACGGGGGTTGGATCATTGCTTCTGAGACCTGTGCTCTCGACCACGTCGGCGCACAGTTCATTCGCGAGGTCGCCCCTGGCGAAGCCGTAATGGTCGACCGCGAAGGCTTCAGGACAATATACCAGCGGGAGTCGGAGGCAGGCCGGGCTTCTTGCATTTTCGAGTACATCTACTTTGCCAGGCCCGATAGCGTGCTCGACCGGCGGTTGGTCTACAGCACCCGAATGTCGATGGGGGCAGAGCTGGCCAACGAGTACCCAGTCGATGCCGACATGGTCATCGGCGTGCCTGACTCCGCGACGGCGGCTGCGGTAGGGTATTCTCAGCAGTCGGGGATACCGTACGGTGAAGGGCTTGTGAAGAACCGGTACGTAGGTCGGACGTTCATTCTTCCCGATCAGCGACTCAGGGATCTGGGCGTCAGGCGGAAGCTCAATCCCCTTCCAGAGCTAATCAAGGGCAAGAAGCTGGTCGTCGTCGACGACAGCATCGTTCGCGGGACGACCACTCCTCACGTGGTGAGTTTGCTGCGCAAGGGCGGCGCCAAGGAAATCCACCTAAGAATATGCGCCCCGCCTATCGAGCATCCATGCCATTTAGGAATCGACCTGGCAACCCGAAGCGAGCTCATTGCCGCCAACAGGACGGTCGAAGAGGTCCGCGAGTTCGTTGGGGCCGATTCCCTTGGATACCTGAGCCACGAAGGGCTCATTAGAGCAGTCGGGCAGCCGAGAGACAGCGTCTGTATGGGTTGCTTCGACGGCAGGCACCCAATTCCAGTCCAGTTGGAGATGGACAAGCTGGCGTTGGAAGCCACACCTGCCGGGCAGACAGTTCCCTGAGGATACTTGGCGAGGGGCACGCAGGTAGCACGCCGGGTCCCAAACAATGTGTTTGCCATCGGCCGGCACACCCGTTTCCGCCAATCTGCTACTCAGGGGCATTGTATCCACGGCTTCGGCGTAGTAGTGTTTACAGCGGCAAAAGGCTACTTCTCACGACTACGCTGGCAACGCTTGGCGGTGGCTTCATCGCCGTGCAGGCGAAGAAAAGCGGTTAAGCCCCGGGCCTGGACGAGTGGTGACGGACGCCTGAAGAGAACTGGCCTCCGGCACTCTAGCTCCTAACGCCAGCTTGTTTTCGGTCGCTGATGGCAGCACTGCGCGCTGTTAGGTATTCTCTTGAAGGCTCTAATCAGCACATACGATAGGACCGGCGTCGTAGAGCTTGCACACGCGCTGCGTAAGGCAGACTTCGAGCTGGTGAGCACCGGCGGTACCGGCTCGGTGCTTTCCGAGGCCGGCCTCCCCGTAACGCAGGTAGCCGACCTGACCGGCTTCCCTGAAATCCTCGACGGCCGCGTCAAGACGCTCCACCCCATAGTATATGGCGGAATCCTCGCCCGGCGCGGGCTTCCCGGCCATCTCGAACAGCTCGCCGAACACGAGATCGACACCATCGACCTGGTGGCCTGCAACCTCTACCCCCTCATCGACACGGTGAGTAGCCCGGACGTTACGCTCGAAGACGCCCTCGAAAAGATAGACATCGGCGGCCCCACGATGATCAGGGCCGCGGCCAAGAACTTTCCCGACGTTATAGTCCTCGTTGATCCGAGCGACTACGGCTGGGTGGGGGAACGGCTCACTCAAGAGAACGGCGGCGCATCCGAGCTGACCATGGAGGAGCGGAGGTCGCTGGCCCGCAAGGCCTTCCAGCATGTCGCTTTGTACGACACGGCGGCCTCTCAGTACCTCGACGAATCTTCCACTCTCGACTCGGCTGAGAAGACGTTCGGTTTCACGAAGCTCTACGACATGAGCTACGGGGAGAACCCCCACCAGGAAGCCGCGCTGTACGCGGACGTTCTCTCGACCGGCGGGATCGTTCGAGCCGAGCAGCTGCACGGCCAGGAGCTATCGTTCAACAACGTGCTCGACGCCGATGCGGCGTGGACCACGGTGTGCGACTTCGAGGAGCAAGCTGTCACCGTGGTGAAGCACGCCAACCCATGCGGTCTCGCGGTTCACGACGACCAGCCCACCGCTTACCAGCGGGCCTTCGAGGGCGACTCGATGTCGGCCTACGGCGGCATCGTGGGGTTCAACCGCACCGTCACAGCCGCTACAGCCAGGGCCATGAAGGGCGTGCTGTACCACGTCATGGTCGCTCCCGACTACGAGCCCGAAGCCCTCGAAATACTTAGGAAGCGCAAGCAGCTCAGAATCTTGCGCGCGACTCCGGCCGCAGGCCCGTTGGCAAACGTGGGCATCCGTAGAGTATCCGGCGGAGCCTTGATTCAGACCGGCGACACGATCGTCGAGGACCCTTCGACCTGGAAGATAGCCACCAAGCGTGGCCCGACTGAGGCCGAGCTGAACAATCTAGCCTTCGCGTGGAAGGCCAGCAGGCACATCAGGTCGAACACCATCGTGCTCGCTAAAGACGGCGCGATGGTGGGCATGGGTACCGGCCAGCCCAATCGCGTTACGAGCATCCACCTCGCCATACGAATCGCCGGGGAGAAGGCGAAGGGGAGCGCCCTAGCATCGGACGCTTACATGCCTTTCACCGATAACATAGAGATGGCGTCAGAGGGTGGCATTATCGCGATCGCCCAGCCTGGGGGATCAATCAGGGACGACGAGGTGATCGAGGCCGCCGACAGGCTCGGCATGGCCATGGTGTTCACCGGCGTTCGACACTTCAAGCACTAAGGTCCTGGTTCACCAGTCAGCCCACATGATTCGACGTGCACTTGATAGCGACATGAATCGTAGTTCGACAAGCTCAGGCCGAACGGGAAGACGGCCTTCTTCCGTTCGGCCTGAGCCTGTCGAATGGCCTTCGCGGAGTGTCGATGTTTTGTGGATCAAGGCCCTAGGCCACCTTTCGGCATGACCACCTCTTCACAACGATCGTGACGACCTCAATCGATCTTGTCCTGCCGGTCCTGAACGAAGAAATCGACCTCGGTCCCAGCACCCGCAAACTGACCGAGTGCCTCTCCGAGAATCTGGCCAACTACGAGTGGCGCATAGTCATCGCCGACAACGGCTCCACGGACACCACCCCCGACATCGCGAAGGCGCTGTCTGACGAGCTACCCAACGTCGAGTACCGCTGGCTCGATCAGCGCGGTCGAGGACGCGCGGTCAGCGAGGCGTGGCTGGCAAGCGACGCAGATGTCCTCGCCTACATGGACATCGACCTGTCAACCGACCTAAATTCCTTGCCAGGACTTCTGGGCGCGGTGGCCGGCGGCGAGTACGACATAGCCATAGCCTCGCGCCTCAAGAAGGGCGCGCGGGTCATCGGTAGAACCCGGCGCCGCGGGTTCATCTCACACGCATATAGTTGGCTCGTTCGGACGGTGTTCTTGATGGGTATTCGAGATTTCCAGTGCGGCTTCAAAGCTATAAATCGAAGGGCGGCCCGCGATCTACTCCCCCTGGTCGAGGACCCAGGTTGGTTTTTCGACAGCGAGCTTCTTCTGCTGGCGGCCAAGAACGGCTACCAGATTAGCGAGATACCGGTCGAGTGGACGGACAGTCCCGACAGCCGGGTACGTATAGTGAGCACCGCTATCGATGACCTGAAAGGCCTCGCGAGACTCCGATTCGGAGGACTGGGCCGGGCCAGGGCCGAGCTGGCGCGGCGTTAGATAACCTCACCCCCGGCAACTCTCCGTGACACGGAGAGGGAGAGGCCTTCTGACGAGATCGGCTGGCCTTGTACAAGGCCAGCCAGAGTTCAGTGGCCGTGGGAGAGCGTAGACGTACTACCTCGAGGTGAGAGCGCGCCGGGGTATGTCTTTCGACGCCTCCCATGGGCCTTGAGCGCCCATGCGACCAGCGAGTCCCTACGGAAGAACGCGTTGCCGGACCTCTCTCTGTTGCCGTTCCACAACTCTTCGCCAGTCGAGACGCGACGTAAGGGACGCCACAAGAGCCGCCACAATATGATCCCCAGCGGATAGTCTAGCCAGACGGCCATGGTCGCCTTCGGCCAGACCAGGTCGCGGGCGATACTGTAGTTGCCATCGACAACCCTGCTGTCGCCGGACGCCGCCTCCGCGACGCGCGCTCTGAAGACGTCGTCGGGCGCCTCGGTCCAGTTGGCGTCCCGCCGCAAAGCGTCGAGCTCGACGAGAGCTGCTGGGCGAGCATTGTCTTGCCTGCGCCGGTCGTGCCGAGAACGACGATACGCCTGTGGTCACGGACGGGCATCGCTCGTCACAGGCTAGTCGTCCTTGCCGACCAGCTTCAGCGGGTTGGTCTTTACCAGCGTTTCGACCTCGTCCGCGGCCATGCCGGCATCGAGAAGGGTGGCTATCGCCATCCGCATACCTTCCGCCGCCGGCGGGTTCATCCAGTGGCCGAAGTCGGTGGTCACCACGCAGCTCTCGACCCCCAGCTTCCTGATTGCGGCGACCATCTCCGGCGGCGTGCTCGAGCGCCACAACGGCATGCACTCCAGGAAGGTGAACTCGACGAAGGCCCCGGCCGCGACCATCTCGCGCATCTCGTCGTGATTCGCGACTCCTGAAGGGTGTGTGGCGATCATCCGCGTTATGCCTCTGGCGGCGGCGTCTTGGAACAGCGTGATCGCCTCCTGAGGCGGCGCGTGCCCGGAGGCCAGCACCATGTCGTGCTCGCGCACCACGTCCAGGACTTCGTGGACCTCGGGCCGTAGCTTCCCAGAGCCATCGGCGAGCCTGATCGCCGGGTAGTCGCCGCTTGGCGCGTCGGCGCTCCGGGTCGGCATCCATACGACCCTGGCGCCCATCTTCGCCGCGGTCAGCACCGCATGCGGGTTCAGCCCGCCCACTTCGCGATTAAGGGCGATAGAGCCGGCTACGTCGAGCCCGGGGTACACCCGGTTCAGGGTATGCGCCGAGGCCGCCGTCGGGTAAAGGTGGGACTTCAGGACGAAACCCGCCATCTCGGCCTCGTGGGCCGCGCGCCCGACGTCCAACGCGTCCATCCGTCGTTCTCGTTCTGGATCGGGTCCCGCGTGCACGTGCAGGTCGTAGGAGCCTCTGAGAATCTCCTCGACCAGTTGGTTCATGTTTTCAGCCATCCACTGCGTCCTTCGTGGGGGCAGGTCTTAGATCTGCCCATCTCGTATTGCCGCCAGGCTCAGGGCGAGTCTAAGACTCGCCCCTACATCTGATTTCTGACTGAGGCCTCAATGCATGTTTCGTATCTTCGCGAGCACGTCGTTCAGGCGGGCCGCGGTGGTGAACACGGAGTCAGGCGCCTTCGCTCGCGTCATGTCGAGGGCATCGTCCTCGCCGTCGACGAACACTACTGGCACGTCTCGGGTCGCCTTCGTCGAGCGCAGGTAGTCGGTTGTCTCGCGCCCGCGGGAAGGCAACCTCGTCAGGTAGATGACCGCCACGCCGGGGGCGTCCTCCCAGATGCGCTTCCCGGCCCGCCCCCCGGCCTCGGCCGAGTTCCAGTGAATGAGAAATCTCTTGCCGGGCACGGGCAGGCCTCTAACGAAAAGGCCGTTGGGCTCCAATGGGTGCGCAGTATACCAGCATGAAGACCCAACCAGTCGAATTGACAGCCTACGGGGGGGCGATTAACCTGAAGGTAGAACGCGTCTTGGAGAGGGAGCGTCAAATGGCCACGACGAGCGTCGATCCGGCTGTCCAACTGGTGCTGGACAACATGCAGATCATAGTGGGCTCCGAAGCCGGCTCGCTCGAAATCGTCGACGTGTCCGAAGGCCGCCTGACGGTCAGGTACAACGAAGGCCGCAACGACGAGTGCCCCGAGTGCGTGCCCACTCACGACATGGTCCACCAGATGATGACGGCGTCGCTCAAGGTCCACGCTCCCCACGTAGCCGAGCTGGATCTTCAGTAGCTTCCTGCCCCGGCCCGACGGTCAAAGCCGTTACTCTTTCCGAGCGACGACCCTTAGCCTTTTGTATTCGACCGTCCCTTGACCGTCGCTGTAGAGCCGCGGCCTCAGCCTGCGCTCCACAAGCTCGATGACCTCGACCCGCGGGTCAGCGTCCAGGCCAGCGAGGAATCCGGTCGCGAACATCTCGAGCCAGAGGCGCAAGCCTCGAGGTCCGTTGTCCAACCCTGTCGGCCGGCCGAACAAGGTAGCCAGGGTCACGGAGAAACCGTTTTCTTTCAGCAGTGAAGCGTACTCACCCGAACCGGGGAAGTAGAAATCTGGCCGTCCCGTGAGCTGCATGTGTACCTGAACCTGGCCCAAAGCTGACTTTATCGCCTCCAAGATCGAGGCGATATTCCCCTTCCCATCGAGTTCGGCCACGAACCGGCCGCCGGGTCTGAGGGCTCGCCAGATGCCGTCGATCGCATCTTCGGGTGGGCGGACCCAGTGCAATGCGGCATTCGAGAACACGGCGTCGAACTCTTCGTGATACGGGAGGTTGCGGGCGTCTGCTATTTCAAATTTCAAGGACGGGTAGTGGCGCCTCGCCTGGGCGACCATGCTCGGGGCACTATCGACGCCTACCACGATTACTCTCGACTCGGCCGTCAGGTGTCCAGGGCCGCAGCCGAGGTCTAGAATGCGCTCGCTGGGCAGCGGTGCGAGCAACTCAACAAGCTCGGCTCCATACTCCCACACGAAAGAGTGCTCAGAGTCGTATAGCTGTGAGCCCCAGCTGTTTTCGGCGGCGGGGGCTTACAGCAGGTCCAGATACTTGAGCCCGGACCCCGTGTTCAGCAGTAGTATCGTTTCGTCGGGCGACAGCGTACCGTCGGCGATGAGCTTCTTGGCCCCGACGCCCGTGGCCGCACCCTCTGGGCACACGAAGATGCCTTCCAGGGAGGCGATCAGCTTGACGTACTCCATGATCTCCTCGTCCGAGACCGTGACGGCGGCGCCGCCGCTCTCTCGGAGCGCCCGCAGGATGAGGTAGTCGCCGATCGCCCCCGGCACGCGCATTCCGCCCGCTATGGTCTCGGCGTTCTCCCACGGCTCGGCGAACTCAGTCCCCTCGTTGAATGCCCGCACCATCGGCGCGCACCCTTCGGACTGCACGCAGATCATCTTCGGTCGCTTTCCGTCGAGCCAGCCCAACTCCTCCATCTCGGCCACGGCCTTCCAGATGCCGACGATGCCCGTGCCTCCGCCCGTGGGGTACACGATCGCGTCGGGCATCGTCCAGCCAAGCTGCTCGGCCATCTCGTAGGCCATCGTCTTCTTGCCCTCGGCGCGGTATGGTTCCTGAAGGGTCGAGAGGTCGAACATCCCTTCCTTCTCGGCCTTCTCGCGGGACTGGCGCCCCGCCTCGTTGATCAACCCGTCGACCAGCGTGAGATGAGCACCGCTGGTCGCGACCTCTTTCATGGTCGACTCGGGCGCGTCTTGCGGCATGAAGATGTGCGCCTCAATCCCGGCCCTTGCCGCATAAGACGCCAGTGCGCCTCCGGCATTCCCGGCCGAGGGCAGCGTCACCTTCGTTACTCCGAGCTCCAGGGCCTTGGACACCGCCGCCGACAGCCCCCGCGCCTTGAACGTCGCCGTGGGGTTAACGCCCTCGTCCTTGACCAGCAGGTTTTCGGCCCCAATCTCGGCTCCCAGGCGTTCAGCCCTGTGGATGGGCGTGAATCCTTCCCCTAACGTGACCACGTTGTTCGCGTCGGCAACAGGGAGGACCTCGAAGTAGCGCCACATGTTTGCCGCTCGGCCAGTCAGCGTTCTCCTGTCGAAGCCGTTCCGCGCGGCGGCCAGGTCGTACCTGGCGTACAGGACCTTCCCGCACGACGGACACAGCCGCCGGGGCTCGTCGGCGGAGAGCGTCTCGCCGCAGTAGGTGCATTCCAGGTGGGTCAGATAGCTTTTCATACGTCCAGCGGCTCCAATCCCGGCAGTTTGTGCAGCATGCCCTCAGTATCTATAATGTTCGGCGCCGGCCTCGGCCCGGCCAGTTCGCCGAAGTAACGCCACATTATAGAGGAGCCCGATGGTCACGCCAATCGAACAACGCTATATCGACCTCCACCCCAAATCGGCCGAGCTTTACGCTACGTCCAGGGGTATCTTCCCCAATGGGGTGACCCACGAGGCACGTAACCAGCGCCCCTTTCCCCATTTCGTGACCCACGCCCTAGGCCCGCATAAGTGGGACGCGGACGGGCACAAGCTCATCGACTACAGGACGGGCCATGGGGCCCTGATCCTCGGGCACTCCCATCCGGAGATCGTCGCGGCCGTCAACGAGCAGATGGCCAAGGGCACCCACTACAGCGCCTCGACGGAGCTCGAGATTGAATGGGCCCGGTGGGTCCAGAAGCTTATACCCACAGCCGAGAAGGTCCGCTTCCACAGCTCGGGGACCGAGTCCACTATGATGGCTTTTCGAATGGCGCGAGCGTACACGGGCAAGACCAAGGTCATCAAGTTCGAGCACCACTTTCACGGCTGGAACGACTACGCGATGGCCGGCGGCGTAGGTCTCGGCGGCATTCCGGAAGAAACCCTCAGCACGATGATAGTGTTACCGCCCAACGACATCTCCCTGGTCGAGGAGGCGTTGCACGGCGGCGACGTCGCCGCCGTGATCATTGAGCCGACCGGAGCCCATATGGGACAGGACCCGCTCGGGCCGAGCTTTTTGACCGAGCTCAGGGAGGCGACCGAGCGCCACGGCGTGGTGTTCATAATGGACGAGGTCGTGACCGGTTTCCGGACATCGAAGGGCGGTGCGCAGGAGTACTACGGCATCCGTCCAGACCTGACTACGATGGCCAAGATCCTAGGTGGGGGGCTACCTGGAGGCGGCGTGACAGGCAAGGCCGACATCATAGACATGATTGAGCTCCGCGACGACCCCGAGTACAACCAGAACACGCGCGTCTCGCACCCAGGCACTTTCAACGGCAACCCGCTCTCCGCAGCGGCGGGATCGAAGGCCCTCGAGCTGCTGGCTACTACGCCGGTAAACGAGCAGACCGACGCGGCGGGCGCACGGCTCAAGACCGGCCTCAACGACCTGCTTTCGCGGATGGAAATCCCCGGCTGCGCCAGCGGCCTCGATTCCATCGTTTTCCTGCGGCTCGGAGTCGACCATGAGTGCGACAAGGAGGTCTGCGACCTCCCGCCCGAGGACCTGGCTAAAACGCAAGACTCCCACAGGAATGCCCAGCTTAACCTGGCCCTGCTGAACCACAACATCGACTCCGGGACACGTTTCCTGATGGGCTCGAAGTTCACCGACCAGGACATCTACGACACCGTCGAGGCCATGGGGAAGGCGCTCACCGATATCCGTGCGCAGGGGCTCGTCTAAGGGTCTGGGTTTGGGGGTTGGGGTGGCTGAGGAGACCCTTCGCATACCCGTTTCCGGAGGGCAGAGTGTTACAGCTATCCGGACCGAGCCGGAGGTCCCGTCTACGGGGTGGCTGTTCGTCTACGCGCCGGGCGCGGGCGCCAACGTTCACGACCGCTTCGGCGCATACGCCGGCCGCCACCTCGCCGAGCGCGGTTTCAGCGCGGTCCGTTTCCAATTCCCGTACTCTGAGGCGGGCAAGCAGCGCCCCGACCGGACCGCCGTGCTGGAGGAAACGTGGCGCTCGGTCATCGAGTTCGTACGCCAACCAGGCCAGAGGCTGGCCGTCGGAGGCCGATCGATAGGCGGACGCATCGCCTCTCACGTAGTGGCCCAGGGAGAGGACGTGGACGCCCTGGCACTGTTCGCCTACCCGCTTAGGCCACCGTTCAATCCCGACACCGTGCGCGACGAACACCTGCCGGACATCGGTGTACCAACGCTGTTCTGCTCCGGCACTCGCGACTCTTTCGCGACGGTAGACGAGATCCGCGCCGCGGCCGCAAAGGTGCCGAGCTCGAAGGTGCATGTGCTGGACGGCGCTGATCACGGCTTCGCGACGCTGAAGTCAGATCCTCGAACCCGGAGCGACGTCTGGGCGGAAGCAGCCGGGGCCCTGGTGGACTGGCTCAATACCCTCTAGCTCTCCGTTCGGCGCTTCGATGCCTCAGCGCAGGCTCTGAGCTTGTCGTAGGCCCTCCGAGGCGTTGTGCCCTTTGTGGCTTGGGATACCATGCGCTCTAGGAGTCGTAGAGACGCCCCGGCGGAGGCGTCTCTACCGGCGGGGACGATGGATACATCACAGTCGCCGCGAGCCGTCGCCACCAAATCTCTCCGGAGGTCTCTGTTAACTATGGCGCGCGTACACGTTCTCGGAGCAGGCACACCGACGCCGACCAGGTTCGGCTCGTCCTATGTCGTAGAGGTAGCGGGCGCTCAGCTGATGATCGACTGCGGGCTGGCGACGACGTACAAGCTGGTTAAGGCCGGGCTGTGGCCGACCGATATCGACTACCTGTTCTTCACGCACCACCACTTCGATCACGACATCGACTACCCATGTTTCCTGCTTTGCCGGTGGGACCAGAGTATCGGCAACGAGAACCGCCTGCAGGTGTACGGTCCTACCCTGACCGAGCGCATCACCGAAGGCATCCTCGGCGAGGGGGGCGTCTTCGCCCACGACTGGAAGGCGCGTGTGAACCACCCGCTAAGCCAGCGGGTCTACGTCAACCGGGGCGGGACCCTGCCCCGGACGCCGCCGGACGTCCTGGCCAAGGACGTCCGCCCCGGAAGAGTCTACTCGTCCACGGACTGGGAAATGACGGCCGCCCCTGCCGAGCATGTGCAGCCCTACCTCGACTCGCTGGCCTCCCGGCTGGACAGCCACTACCTAGCGGTGCTCCGGATTATTGTTGATCGACGTCCTATATCGCCTATCGCCGTCGAAGAAACGAGAAGCCCCCGGCCTGGTAGGCCCGTAGAGACGCCCCGGCGGGGCGTCTCTACGTTTTTCGCGACGCAGATAGCAGCGTGGTAGAATCCGGTGGCGGCTAGCCCGAAATCGACGGGCTGGCCCTTTCGGCGTTTATTTTTGCTAGGAGAGAGCACAGGGTGAGCCTGAGTGTTCTTGGGGACCTCCTGCGAGAGGCTCCCCAGTACCAGAGACTCCATGAATCGCTGGCCCGGCGTCCGTCCACCATGCGGGCGCAAGTGCTTGGTGACGCCGAGCCCTTTGCCCTCGCGACCCTCTGGCGTGACCTGGCTGCGCCGACGCTCGTGATCACCCCCAAGCCCGAAGACGCCCGCCGAATGTACGAGCAGCTGGCTTTGTGGAGTGGGGACGACGAGCGGGTGATGCACTTCGCCGAGACGGAGACGCTGCCGTTCGAGCGGCAGGTCTCGGACTCGCA
>CAUZJF010000001.1:0-30498 GCA_963579975.1 Dehalococcoidia bacterium | reverse complement strand
TTCAAACTCACCTCCGGCGCGACCAGCAGCTACTACTTCGACGGCCGCCTGGTCACCCTCGACGCCGAGGGAGCGCACCGGGTAGCCACCGCGTTTCTGCCGGCACTGAGGGAATGTGGCGCGCAGGCCATAGCAGGTCCGACCGTGGGCGCTGACCCGATAGTAGGCGCGGTTGCGGCTTTGAGCTATCTGGACGGCTACCCTGTCCCAGGGCTAATAGTCCGGGGAGAGCCCAAGACGCATGGCCAGAAGCGGATCGTAGAGGGGCCGATCGCTCCCGGCTTACGGGTGGCGGTCGTCGACGACGCCTGTAGCACCGGCGGTAGCCTGCTGCACGCGATTAGAGAGATCGAGGCCGCGGATTGCGAAGTGGTTAAAGTGATGTGCATCCTCGACCGTCATCAAGGCGGCAGCGCGGAAATCAAGCGTCTTGGCTATGACTTCCTTGCGCTGCTTGAGGCCGACGAGAAGGGCGAGATAGCCCCAACCGCGATCCGGAGCTGATCAAAAACATGAGGCTGATCCTCGTAAGACACGGCGAGACCACGGCCAACGCAGAAGGCCGCATTCAAGGACAGACGCCTGCGCCGGCCTTCCCGCTATCGGCTCCCGGGCGGGAGCAGGCGGAAAAGCTCCGCGTCCGGTTCGAGCAAGAGGGACTGGAGCCAACCCACGTATACGCCAGCCCGCTGCCCCGGGCCAGAGAGACGGCCGAGATCGTCGCGGTACCGTGGCCGGTCCCCATCAGGTTCTCGGACGATCTCATGGAGCACGACCTAGGCATCGTCTCCGGTCTGACCCGGGAGGAGATTCCCGCGAAGCACCCCGAAATCGATTTCGCGCTCGAATCGGAGCGCAAGTTCCCCGGCGTGGAGGGCGCGGAGTCGCTGGAGGAGCGCCGCGACCGCGGGCGACGAGTGGTCGAGACGGCTCTCCGGGACCACGCCGACGGCGACGTAGTAGTCATGTTCGCCCACGGCGGAATCATTCAAAATGTTGTCTCCGCGGTGTTACAGACGAGACAGGGATGGGAGATCCCCGTACAGAACACGGCGGTCTTCGACTTCACAATCGATCCCATCGCCTGGACAAGGGACTCCGACGCCCTGCTCAACAACGGGTTCCGCATCGACCGCTTCAACGACGCGTCCCACCTTGCTGGACCCGCGCTGACGTCCATCGGCTAACCCCGCAGTCGAGGCAGCACGAAGTCGTCGATAGCTACTGCCAGGCCGTCTTCTTCTACAGACGGCGCGACGAAATCGGCCAGCGCCTTCAACTTGTCGGGCGCCTGCTCCATAGCGACCCTCAGCCCGCACGCGCGGAACATAGGCAGGTCGTTGTAGCTATCGCCGACGGCAATCAACTGGCTGGGAGCGACCCCTGCCAACTCGGCGAGTTTGACGGCAGCGCTCCCCTTATCGACCCCCGCAGCGGTGAAATCGACGGCCCACATATCGTTGTAAGGTAGAAATACCTTCCCGACTTGCAGGTCGGGAAGGCCTTCGTAAGATGCGACGAGCTCATCGGCCTGGCCCTCGTCGATATCGAGAGCCGAGATTCGCGTAACCTCGTCCGCCGTGCCGTCCAGGTCGAGGGCTCTCCCGCCCGGGTAGGTGCCGATGAAGGCCAGATGCAGCTCCCGTAGCCTGCTGAAGACGCGCTTCGAGCGCTCCTCGCCCAGAGGATCGGACGAGACGTCGCGACCGGTAGTGGGGTCGAAGACCATTGCGCCGTTATCGCAGACCTGCGGGGCGGTCAGGCCCAGCTCCAGCGCGAACCGCCTGGCGTCGGCCTGCTCCCTGCCGGTAGCGATGCTGATCTCCAGGACGCGAGCTGCTCTGCCGACGGCCTGGGCCACCCGAGGCGATACGAGCTCTTCGCGCCCTATGATGGTGCCGTCGAGGTCGAGTAGAAGAAGTCTGTAATTTCTTTCAGGCACGGAGACACACGATACTACGGGTCACGTGAAACCGGCCAGCGGTATCCGGGCAAACGATGGGCTATAATTCACTGGAACTCAACGAGATGTGCCAGATGGAGGACATGGATGGGTGAATATACGGCTTACTTCAACGGCGAATGGGTGCCCTTTGGCGAGGTCAGGATCAATCCGACCGACAGGGGGTTCTTCGTTGGAGACACGATCTTCGAGGTCGTCAGGACGTTCAACGGCAAGAGCTTCCGAATGAAAGAACACATCGACCGGCTCTACCGGTCCCTGAGCTACACCCGTATAGACCCGGGAATGACCGCCCAGGAGATGATCGATCTCAGCGAGGAGGCCGTCGAGCGCAACATGGACATGCTCGGCGAAGCCGGCGACTTCAACATCCACCAGTTCGTTACCCGTGGATATGGGCGCCGAGCGTGGCAGGCCCGCGACGCTGGAGTGTGTATCAAGATCGGCCCCCTCGACTTCCAGAATTACGCCGGCGCATACGACGTCGGGCTCCACGGAGTCATTACGAAGACCTTGAGCCACGCTCCGGAGGCCTTGGACCCGAAGATCAAGCACTACAGCCGCATGAACTTCAACCTCGCGGAGCTGGAGGCCAACGACGTCGATCCGGGAGCCCTCCCGATTCTACGGGACGAGCGGGGGAGCATGACGGAAGGCTCCGGCTACAACGTATTCATAGTGACGGACGGTGTGCTCCGGACGTCGGACGACCGGAGCATACTCCAGGGCGTTTCCCGGGGGATGGTGTTCGAACTCGCACGGCAACTGGAGATCCCGGTCCGTGAAGAGGAGCTGCAGCCCTACGACATGTACACGGCCGACGAGGCCTTTTTCACCAGCACGACGTGGTGCCTGGTACCGGTAACGTACGTAGACAAGCGCCCCATAGGCGACGGCAAGCCGGGCCCGATCACCAACCAGCTGCTGGCGGCCTGGAGCGAAAGGGTCGGCCTCGACATCATCGACCAGGCGAACGGTCGCGCTGGGGTGTGATGGCGGACGCAACCGAAGCCACGGCGCTTCGCAATTCGCCAGGGTCGTAGATCGGCGCATTAGGAATCTCATCCGGTGTCCGCGGCGCCATAAGCGAATACCGTCCACGGCGTAACCAGGCTGTTCGCATACCCAATCTCTTGGCCGGGATGATGTCGTTGTCCAACCGGTCACCAATCATCACCGACTCAGATGTGTCAACACCGGCTGAGATCCAGGAGGGTCATGAAAAATCGCGGATCCGGTTTCTTGATACCAATGCTGCCCGAAACGTCGGTACGGTGGAACCATGATAGTACTCCCAACCCCTGGAGCACTTCGGTGAGCTCGACGCTGATGCGGCCGACAAGATACTGGCCCATCTCGAATGGTGCCGCCCATGCGCGGCCTTCGTTAATACATTGCGAGCGACCGTGAACCGGTTAGGTTCTTCGAAGGTCGCCGCACCGCCTGAATCGTTCCGCGAGCGCCTCTTTCAACGGCTCCGAAGAACTAGCCCCTCCTAACCGTAGCCCCAGCCCGACTACTCTCCCACACCCGCGCTCCTACGCGCCGCCGGGAATACCTGGGCGCACAAATCCCTTAAGTTCTAGCCGGTAAAAGGGCCGACGCCAGCGGTTAGCTAGCCGCGATGTACTTCGAAGGACACTTGACGGAGACGTCGTGGCTCTGGAACCTCCGGTCGTTCAGGTAGCTGCCTTCCAGGATGATCTCGGAGTGTTCGTTGAAAAAGAGGTCGGGCAGGACTCCTTTGTGGAAGGCTTCGATGGTCGCATCTCCGTCTGTGAGTGCGAACCGTGCCATTGTGGAGCCCCCGTCTCTGGAGTAAGAGTCTGGCACCAGCTTTCCGCTCAGCCGCACGCTCCGGCCCTCCTCAGTCGGGCCGACGTCCTGTAGTTCGCCGACCGTGTAATAGAACAGCGTCGCACTTTGAAACGCGATCAGTGCGAAGTAGCCGAAGGCTACGACTACTACAGCCAAGGCGATAAACACCTTGACGCTGTGGGCTGACAGGAGCCCCTCCGCCGGGGCCTGCGGGTAATCCGGAGTCTGACGACGCGCTTCACTCATTTGGCCCACGCCTATGAGGTTCGCGGGACTTGTCCTGCTCCGAGATCGCCTTCCTTAGAGTATTCAGCTCGCTCTGCATCTCCCTCCTCCGCCGCGTCATCACGAATACGAACCCAAAGAGCCCGGCCCACGTGACCATAAAAACTGCGAATAGGTATGGCAGGTTGGCTTCGGGGTCGTAGTCTTCGTCGGCCGTCTGCTGTGGCAGGACCTCTCCTTCGACGGACCTCCCGGTGTCATCCTCAGCCGCATCGACACTGATTGCCTGCAGCTGGACGACTGCGATCGTCAGCAGTAAGAAAAGACCCAGCACTATTCGTGCTTGGAAGCTGTTAGGTCGCATTCCGGAACATCTCGTCAAGCCCGGCTTCTGAGCGCCGGAGAGAATATCGCTCGACCAATAGGTAGACATAGAGGACTGTAAAGGTAAGGAGGGAGACCCAGAGGGTCAGCTGCATCCTCGAGTCGAGACCCCCGGGCTCCGCAAGGGGGCCGATGTTCAGCTCAGGGTGCTGGGTACGCCACCAGACCGTGGCCATGTAGATAATGGGCGTGTCGATGGCGCCGATCAAAGCGACGACCGCGCCGTAGCGCGCCCCCTGTGAGCCCTTTGGGCCGTACGCCCGCAGCATGAGGTACGCCACGTAGATGAACCACAGGATCAGCGTTGTCGTAAGCCTGGCGTCCCAGGTCCACCAGCGCCCCCAGGCCGGTTCGTTCCATATTATCCCCGTGATCAGCAGCAGCGAGATGAGCACGACGCCGATCTCCGCGGCGGCGTAGGCCATGCTGTCCCACTTCTCCTTCCGGGTAATGAGATGCATGCCGCTGGCGACAGCCACGACAAGAATGGATATCATGCCGAGCCAGGCAAGCGGCAGGTGGAGGTAGAAGATCCTCTGGGAGATGCCGAGGTTGACCTCCGTCGGGACCCAGAGGTACACGAGGTACAGGGTCAGCGCCATCAGACTGGCCGCGGTCAGGAGGACAAGGTCCCAGGTCGTGCTCCGGGTAGTGCGTCGTACCGCTTCCGGTGCCGTTGCTGACATGTTGTGCAATATACCACAAGCCATTTTGAGCCGCCAGAATCGCTGGGGGCCGACAAGCTAACCTCGCACGGAGGCCCCTATCCGGTCGTCCTGAGTCCGTCGAAGGACCTCCCGTAGGCCAATAATCGAAAGACCCTAGGGTCCCATGGCGCATCGGGATGCGGCCGCCCCGGTACTCGGCTAAAATACGCCCACTCACCATGGGGCGCTCCGCCTAGGGGCAGGTTCTCAGACCTGCCCGGAGTGATCGGGGTAAAGCGATGAAAGCAGCGGTACTACAAGAGTTAAACAGCCCCCTTGTCGTCGAGAACGTCGACTTCCAGGGACCTCAGGCAGGCGAGGTGCTGGTGAAGGTCGCAGCCACGGGCGTCTGTCACTCCTGCTACCATGCCGTTACCGGCAACCTGAGCGTCCCCCTACCTGCTGTCCTGGGCGACGAAGGGGCCGGTGTCGTCGAGGAGGTTGGCGAAGGTGTGACTCTCGTCCGGCCGGGCGACCATGTCATCCTCTCGTGGGCTCCGTCTTGCGGAAACTGTGTCTACTGCATACAGGGGTACCCTGCGGTGTGCCTGATGGCCAGCCGGATTCCAAGAGGCTTCATGGCCGACGGCACGACCAGGTACAGGGTGAACGGCGAGCCTGTCTACCACTTCGCCAACATATCATCTTTCGGGGAATACACCGTCATAGCCGAAGAGTCGGCCATCCCCATCGGCAAAGACATCCCTCTCGACAAGGCGGCACTGGTCGGGTGCAGCGTGACCACTGGCGTCTGCGCCGTCACAAACACGGCGCGGGTGCGTCCCGGCAGCAGCGTCGCGGTGTTCGGCGTCGGAGGCATCGGGTTGAACGTGGTCCAGGGAGCCGTCCTCTCAGGCGCGGAGAAGATTATCGCGATCGACCTGCTCGACGCCAAGCTTGAGATGGCGAAGCGGCTCGGCGCGACCCACACGATCAACGCTGCCGCTGGCGACCCCGTCCCTGAAGTACATGCCCTGACAGACGGACTCGGAGCCGAATACGCCTTCGAGGCCATCGGGACGAAGACCACCTATGAGCAGACGGTCCGGGCGATTAGGAGTCGCGGTATGGCCGTCTGGATCGGCGCGCCGCCGCGGGAGCCGCTGTCCATCGACGCCGGCGTCGTCTTCTGGGGCGAAAAGACGATCATGGGGAGCAACTACGGGTCCGCGCGGCCGCGCCACGATATGCCGCGGTTGCTGGCCCTCTACAAGTCCGGACGCTTGAAGCTCGACGAGCTGGTGACCCGCACCTATCGGCTCGAGCAGATCAACGAAGCCTTCGATGACATGCTCCGGGGCAAGGTGGCGCGCGGCGTAATCCGCTTCTAACATAACCGCTGAGATCAGACTCAAAACCAAAGAATGGGACGGGGTTCTACCTCTTCTCCCGCCGCTGGGAGAAGACAGAGATGAGAGCTCCTTCGTCAAGCAGGCAAATTCAGGTTCATTATCGTGGAGCACATATTCCATTCTTCCGTCGCGAGAGGTGAGATATGACCCAAACCATCCGCCCGCGCAACCTGTCCGTAGGCGAATACCTGCTCGCCCAGTTCCGCGAAGCTCCCCGCGAGCTGGCCTTCGACGCACGCGGAAGCCGCGATTTCGGCGCCTGGAAAGAGGAGTTCGGAGCGAGATTACGAGAGTGTCTAGGGCCGTTTCCCGAGCCCTGCGAGTTGGACCCGGAAGTCATCGAAACGGTCGACGAAGGCCCGTACCTGCGCGAGAAGGTGCTCTTCAACGCGGAGCCCGACATGGCCGTCGTCGCCTACGTCCTCGTCCCCAAGGGCATGGAAACCGGCGAGCGCCGGCCTGCTATTCTTGCCTGCCATGGCCATGGCCATGGCAAGGACGACATCTGCGGCATCGATCACGGCGAGCAGCGCCGCGTATCGACTATCGCGGACCTGAACTACGACTACGCTCGACAGTTCGCCGAGAGGGGCTACGTCGTCATCGCGCCCGACTGGCGGGGCTTCGGCGAGCGGCGTCTTGGAGGGGAGCGGAGCGGGAAGGACTCGTGCGACCTGCTCTTCATCAAGGGGATGCTCTTCGGCCAGAACCTGCTCACCCTCAACATCTGGGACGCCATGTGCTCCCTGAGCTACCTTCAGTCCAGGCCCGACGTCGACCCAGAGCGTGTCGGCGTGGCGGGGCTATCCTATGGGGGCACGATGGCCCTCTTCACCGCGGCGCTGGACGAGCGGGTCCGGTGCGCGGTCGTGAGCGGCTACCTGAACAGCCTCGGCAGCTTCGCTCTCGGCTACGGCAACTTCTGCGGCGCTCAGGTCCCGACCGGCCTGCTGGAGTACGGCGACCTTTCCGACGTCGGGTGCCTGGTCGCGCCGCGCCCGCTCCTCATCGAGTCTGGGACCCAGGACAACGGGTTCCCTCTCGAGGCAAGTCGGGACGCCGCGGCCGCAGTCAGGCGTGGCTACGAAGCGGCGTCCTTCGAGGAGCGCTTCGGAGTCGACGAGTTCGTCGGTGGCCACCGCTGGAGCGGCGCCAGGGCCTACGAATGGATGGACCGCTGGCTTTGACTGCGTGACCGACTCCGATACGCCCAGAAGGACGCACCCAGTAGTAGCACTGCCATCAGGCCAAGACCCATGCCCGATACGCCCGGGACTGACGTCGCTGGGGCCGCCGAGCATACCGCGTCTGAATCGCCAGCGGCGACGTACGCGTCCCATATACGGATATTTCTGCGAACGCGGCACCGGCGACGCTGTTATAGGCACCGTATCCTCACTCGTGGAGGTCGCCCAGGCCGAAGGCCGTACCGCTGGGCGGGAATATCCTGCCCCATGGGAGGATGACGCCTCCGGGCAGGTCGTCGGCCCCAGGGAGGGCTCCGTCGACCCAGACTTCGAAGTCGTTGTCCCCGCCACCCCACGAAAAGCCGACTCGGTTCCATTCGTCGTACTGAATCGTCGCGCCGGGATGCCCGTACCAGACGCTGTTGTGCCAGGAGTGCTACGCTAGCTTTAGACCGCGTCATCCGCTGTGCCGGGGCCGTTCTCGATCCTGCTGGCGCTCGCCCCAATGGTCTGCTGGCCGTTATTGAACTGGTCCCAGCCGTAGTTGTCTCCCCATATCCACCCGACGAAATGGTCCGCGCGGTCCGCGCTGAAGCAGAATGAGATGGTCCCGGAGGAGCGCAAGGGCGCGGCGCTGACACTATCCAACGCCCAGCTCAGCACTGCATTGGACTTCCCGCTCACCTCGGTTGGAGTGAAGGTGACGCCGTCCGGCGAATCGACGATTCCCACGACGCCCGGAGAGCCACCGTGGTCCGGGGCCTTCGTGTGTTCGACCTGCCCGCCGCCGTAGTCTCCGCTCTGTAGGGAAGCTTCGAACAGGGTGCCGGCGGCGTGAACCACCGGTACCCACGGTCGGGTGGTTGTCAACCCTGCGACGGCGACCAGCGTGGCCGCTACGCCCAGGAATACTGCGGTTCTTTTCATCGGCGAGGCCGCTCCCCGGCGTCAACCGACATGGTACCGGTGGGGCATGAGGTGGCCGCGAGCACGCAGCTCACCTGGGGGCCTAGTAGTCGAGACCGAGCTGGAGGTGCTTGCCCTCCGTCTTGATCGAAGGGGCGATCACGACCTCGGCCTTATGCATGTCTTGGATGTTGAAGGCGCCGACCATCCCCATGCACACCTCCAGCGCTCCGAGTAGGTTCTGGGTGCCGTCGGCCTTCGAGGTCGGCCCGAATAGGATCTGCTCGAGACTCCCCTTGGTGCCGACTTCGATCCGCGTGCCCCTGGGAAGGGCCGGATGCGGGCTCGCCATCCCCCAGTTGTACCCCTTGCCCGGCGCCTCTTCGGCCTGTGCCAACGGAGAGCCGATCATCACCGCGTCGGCGCCGCAGGCGAAGGCCTTGCACAGGTCGCCGCCCGTCCGAATACCGCCATCCGTGATTATGGGGATGTACTTGCCTGTCCGGTTGAAGAATTCGTCTCTCGCGGCGGAGCAGTCCAGCGTCGCGGTCACCTGCGGGACCCCAACGCCGGTCACCTCCCTCGTGGTGCACGCGGCGCCGGGCCCGACTCCTACTATGACCCCTTGGACGCCGGTCTCCATAAGCTCAAGGGCCGCGTCGTACGTTACGCAGTTGCCCACCATGACCGGAACGTCGATCATCTCCAGGAGCTCGGAGAACACCAGTCCTCGGTGGCTCTTGGATATATGCCGGGCCGTCGTTACCGTCGACTGGACGACGATAACGTCTGCGCCCGCGTCACCGGCGATAGGGGCGAGACGCTTGGCGCTGGCCGGCGTAACAGAAACGGCGCACTTGGCGCCGCTTGACCTGATCTCTTCTACCCGCACCCCTATGAGGTCCTCCCTGATAGGGGCGCTGTAGACTTGCTGGAGGAGCGCGGGGACCTTCTCGCGCGGTGCTCCGACAATCTTGTTGAGCACCTCGTCCGGATTTTCGTACTTCGTCTGAACGCCCTCGAGGTTCATGACGGCCATACCGCCAAGCTTGTCGAAAGCGGAGGCGAAGGAGGGGGAGACGATGGCGTCCATCGCCGCGGCCAGGACCGGTGTGGATAGACTTATCCCGCCGACCGAGAAGTCCATCGACGTCTGGTCGGGGTTGACGGTCACTTCGCCCGGCACGATGGCGACCTCGTCAAAGCCGTAAGCCCGCCTGAGTTCCTTCAATTGAGGGCTCGCCATCAGTACCTCCGGCGGTTGGATTTTCGCGATTATAGAGAAGGGGCCGACACACCGTCAAGAGAGAAAACCGACGTGGATTTGGCCCCCTCAATCCCTCCGGTTGAGCGTGCCTCCATTTCTGACCACAGTGTATCAACGGAGCCCCCTGGTGAGCTATAGTTTGACGGGAACAGAGGTGGCAGTGAGTAGCGAAACGAACGGCACGACCGGCCTGAAAACGGCCGTAAAGCGGTACGCTAGGTCGCTGGGGTTCGATATCGTCGGCATCGCGTCCGCCGAGCCCTTCCTGCGCGACGAGAAGGCCGCCGCCGAACGGGTCCGCGCCGGGCTGATGGACGGCCTACCCTGGTATACCGAGGAGCGCGTTCGTCGGGCCACTCACCCGGAACTGCTCCTCCAAGACGCCCGGTCGATCATAGCCGTCGCTATCAGCTACCTGACAGGCGAACCGGATCCCGCCAATGGTGCTCCTCACGGCAAGATCGCGCGGTACGCCTGGGGCGACGACTACCACGGCATGATAAAGGCTAGGCTGAAGGAGCTGGCCGCCGGCCTGTCCGGCGTAGCAGGGAGGCCCGTCCGCACGCGCCTCTTTGTCGACGACGGCCCCATGAACGACCGGGCCGCCGCCCACCGGCCGGGTGATAGGCCGATTCGCCGCCAATGCTCACGTTCGACGCGGCCTATCCAACCCCAGGCTGTGGGACGGCTTCTGGGTCTTCGGGGGTACGGAAGAGTCCCGTCGGTTCAGCAAGGCAGTGCCTGTCACCAGGGAGCTCTGCACTGCAGTCTTCACCAGCGCAGACGGCTCGCCGTGGCGCTGGGACTCGGGACGCACCGACCTCCAGGTCATCGGCTCCTACACCCGCAGCGGCAGCTGCGTCATAGACCCGGCCCTGCCGGGCCACGCCGGACGAGCCAATACGCTGTGGGAGTGGATCGGCGAGCACGCCGGGTGAAAAGGGCGCATATCATGCGCCCCTACGTCGCCGAATTCGGCTGCAACGCCTCGTTGGGCGCGGGTTTCAAACCCGCCCGCCACCTCGACGACGCGCGGCGCGATTCGCGAAAGCTCACGCATGTCGCCCTGGTGGGTCTCGATGTTTAGCCCGTAGTGGTCCGCTGCCTCACGGTCCCTGGCCAGCTGGGTCTTCGAAAGGTCCAGGACCGTAACGTCTGCGCCAAGGATGCCAAAAGCCGCAGACTGCTGGCCTCCACCCCCGGCCAGACACAGCACGTCCTTTCCGGCCACGTCTCCCAAGAACCCTTCTGGGTCGACCATCCCACGAGCCGTTTGCTCATCTAGGTCCAGCTCAGGCAGGGAATACGCGACTCCCGCGCCTGCCAGCTCTTCCCAGCGGTCACGATTGTACTTGGCTATCTCATCCATGGTTCACCGTCGGGCCGTCCGCCGAGAACGGCCGGTAAGCCCCGTAGCTATACAACGACGTTCAGCGGCTTTCCATCGAGGAACGCGATCACGTTGTCGACGCACCCCTCGTTGAGCAGCTCGACGCCCTCCGGCGTCTGGTCGGCGACGTGAGGTGTCAAGACCACCTGCTCGCAAGACAGTATCGGGTGGTCGGCGGGCAGAGGCTCCGCGTCGAAGACATCCAGGCCCGCCCCCGCCAGATGGCCCGAATGCAGCGCCTCGACCAAAGCGGCCACATCTACGAGCTCGCCCCTTCCGCCGTTCACCAGCAATGTACCGGACTTCATCAGTGCCAGTTCCCGCGTTCCGATCATCCCTCGGCTGTCGTCGGTCAGGCGAACGTGCAGGCTCACGACGTCTGCCTGACGTAGCAGGGCGTCCAGCTCGACGAACTCCACGCCGAGTTCCGCGGCACGGATAGCCGACGGGTTGAACGTCCACGCGACAGTCCTCATCCCCAGGGCCTTCGACAGGCGGGCCACCTCGCGGCCGACGTTGCCGGTGCCGACGATGCCCATAGTCTTGCCCTGCAGGTACACGTTCTGCATCGCGGCCCAACGTCCGGCCTTCACCTCGGCCGTCTGATACGCGGCCCGCTTGGCGATGGCGAACATCAGCCCGATGATGTGCTCGGCCACGACGGGCGCGGTCCTGCCAGGCTGGTTACTGACGACGATTCCCCGCTCCGAAGCGGCTGCCAGGTCGACCATGTCCGTGCCGATCGAGCACGTCGCGATCATCCTGAGCTTTGGAAGGGCATCGATAGCGTCCCGCATCCACTTGATGGAGCCCCGCGTGTTCAGGATCACCTCCGCATCGCGCGCGCGCGAGAGCTGCTCCTCCATACTGGGCGGCCTGTCGGTGTGCAGAGCGACTTCGCCGTAAGGCTTTAAACGCTCCAGGTGGGGTGACCCCTGAATCTGGGGCGGGTCGTCTCCAGGCACAACGAACGTCAATCGCTCCGACGAAGCCATAGGATGTGGCCTCCTGGTGGGTTGAGATTTGTTCCTGCAACCGGACTACGGAGGCTAGCGACAACGAAGGGGCAAGTCAAGGCAGCGAGAGCTTCCCACGCCTAGCGGCGGGTCAGCGGACGCGGATCTATCGCCGATACGTGGTTTCGATACGGCGAGCCACTTTCAATACGACGACCATCTGTTGATCGTCGAGGATGTTGTAGACGACCCGGAGGGGCCCAGTCCTTAAACGCCATGCTCGGTCCTCGCCTCGGAGCTTGCGTACGCCCGGGGGCCGAGGGTTCTTTGACAGAGCCACGATAGATGGCACTAGCCTCGCCCAAGCCTCCTTCGGCAATCGCCCTAGGTCTCGTTGGGCCGAAGGAGCCAGCTCGACCCGAAAGAGCATCCCTACGGTTCCGGGCCGGATGAGATTCCATCGAAGAACTCTCCCGCTTCAACACCGCCCTTGCCCTCCCATTCCTGGCGAGCCTCGTCGAGACCCCTCCGGAGATCGTCCTCTTCGCTGGCCTCCAACCACTCACTCACCGCGTCGGCAACGATATCCTTGGCGTGGCGGCCTTTGCGTGCCGCTTCTACCGTCAACGCCGTGTATAGAGCCTCATTCTCGAATATGACTGTCATACGCTTGGCCATGTCTGCCTCCAGGCGCCTGAACGACTGTATGTCTATGCGCCTGTATGCCTATACTGCCAAAGCCACGGTACGATTACAAAGAGAGAGCGACGGCTTGAGATGGCGCGCCCGGCACCATTTGACGCTCCAGCACATCCGTGCCATTCTTTTTCTGGAGGGACAGACCCTAAGCGCTGTCCCTTTCTATTTCCGTCGTGGTGTGGATGGCTGCATAGACGCCGGGGGCGTCTCCGCCGACGAATGCAACATAATGCAACTAAATGCAACACCAGGAAAAAATTCCGACATCCCGAACACCCTAGGTTCTGGGGTGACCGGGCCGCCTTCGCGGCCGAACGCCTACTAGCCGTTGCCCGAAGTAGGGATCGTCGCGTCCAGCGCGGCGTAGTTCATCTGGTAGAGGTGCGCGTACAGCCCCGCCCGGTCCATCAGCTCGCCGTGAGTGCCCTCCTCGACGATCTTGCCCTGGTGCAGGACGACGATCTTGTCCGCGCCCCGAATCGTCGAGAGCCTATGGGCGATCACGACCGCCGTCCGTCCCTGGAGCAGCCTCTGAAGGGCCTTCTGGATCAGCAGCTCGGTCGAGCTGTCAATATTCGCCGTTGCCTCGTCCAGGATCAGGATCCGCGGGTCCGGCACGATTGCCCTAGCGAAGCTCAGTAGCTGGCGCTGCCCGACGCTCAGATTGATGCCGCGCTCGTGAAGGTGGGTGTCGTAGCCGTCCTCCAGCTTGACAATGAAGTCGTGTGCTCCGACAGCCTCCGCCGCCTCGATCATCCTCTCGTCGCTTGCGTCCACGTGGTTGTACTTGATGTTCTCCCTCACCGTGCCCGAGAAGAGGAAGGGCTCCTGAAGCACCATGCTGATCTGCCGAGACAGCGAGTCCCGGGTCGCCTCCCGCACGTCGTAGCCGTCCACGACTATCGCCCCGCTGTCGGGCGCGACATCGTAGAAACGCGCCATCAATGACACCAGCGTCGTCTTCCCGGCGCCCGTCGGTCCGACGATCGCAACCGTGTCGCCCGCAGCGACGTGGAGGTTGACGCCCCGCAGCACGTCCTCTTCCGGCAGGTAGCCGAAACGGACGTTTCGGAGCTCGATCTCGCCCTTTAGTGCCGGCAGCTCAACGGCGTCGGGAGCGTCCACCAGGTCGGGCTGCTGGTCCAGCAGCTCGAAGATGCGGGCGCCCGAAGCCATGGCCCGCTGGAGCTGCGTGTACTGCATCGTCAGGCTCCGGATCGGGTCGAAGAACCGCTGGATGTACATGACGAACGCAACCATCGCCCCTATTTCCAGCGACCCGTCCGTAACCATGCGCGCGCCGAAGAAGAGCACTAGACCGACCGCCAGTGCGGTAAGCATGTCCACGGGGAAGAGGAGGATGGTCGACATCCGCGCGGCCGAAACGTACGCGTCGAGGTTTTCACGGTTCTTCTCGTCGAACTCCCTCAGGTTGCGTTCCTGCCTGTTCATGCTTTGAACAACCCGGACCCCGGAGATGTTCTCGTTCAGCGCTCCATTCAAGATCGAGATGGTGCGCCGGGCCTTGACGAAGGCCCTTCGAGCCATCGGCTGCCACACCGACATCACCAGAATGAGTATCGGTAGCACCGACATCGATATCAGCCCCAGCTTTACGTCCATGAGCAACAATGCCACGACGATTCCGCCCAGGGCCAGCAGGTCCCCAAGGGTCACCACGGCCACCGAAAGGAACTCCTGGAGCTGGAACACGTCGCCTTGCACGCGGGACATAAGGCGGCCTACCTCGGATCTGTCGAAGAACCGCAACGAGAGCCGTTGAAGGTGGGCGAACATGGCGTTCCGTAGGCCGAAAAGCACGCCCTGGCCGGCCCGAGCGATGGCGAACTGCTGCACATAGTTGGATGCCCAGTTCAATATGGCGTTACCGAAAAACAGGGCGACAATCCAGGTCAGGCCCGAGAAGTCGCCCGCCTCGATGTAGGTGTCGATGGCTAGTTTGATGAGCCAGGGCACCGCCACCTGCGATACGGCGAACACGATCATGGCCACTGCCGCCAGCGCGACCAGGTGCTTGTACGGCATCACGTAAGGGATTAGGCGCTTGACGATCCGGTGGTCGTATGCGCTGCCGAAGACATCCTCGTCGGACATCGACGACGAAGCGCTCTGAGCAGCCTGGCCGGACATCAGCATTATGACTTCGACTCCATATGGGCCGTTGCCGGCACGTCGAACTCCAGCATCACCTCTTCCTGCGGCCGGAGTTGAAGGTCGTATACCTCACGGTACAGCCCTCCCATGGCCAGCAGGTCTTGGTGCGTGCCCTGTTCGGCGATCTCTCCTTCGCTCATCACAAGGATCAGGTCGGCCTTGTGCACCGTGCTGAGCCGGTGAGCGATCACGAAGGTTGTCCGCCCCCGGATCACGGACTCCATAGCCTCGCGGATCTGTTGCTCAGTGTGCGCGTCGACGCTGGAGGTAGCGTCGTCAAGTATCAGTATCGGAGGGTCCAGCAGTGCGGCCCGAGCGATCGAAAGGCGCTGTCGCTGGCCGCCGGACAAGGTTACTCCGCGCTCGCCGATCACCGTATCGTAGCCGGCTTCCATCGTTCGGATGAAATCGTCCAGTTGGGCTACTCGCGCGGCCTTCACGATCTCGTCGAGCGAGGCGTCGGTCTTTCCGTAGGCGATGTTCTCGCTGATGGACGAGGTGAACAGGAACACGTCCTGTTGAACGATCCCGACGTTACTGCGCAGAGAATTCAGCGTCGCGTCGCGGACGTCGGTACCGTCGACGCTCAGGCGGCCACCGGTCACGTCGTAGAACCTGGGGATAAGGTGCACGATGGTGCTCTTCCCGCTGCCTGGAACGCCCAGCAGCGCGACGACCTGCCCCGGCTCCGCCTGGAAGCTGACGTGCTTGAGGACCGCCCTTCCGCCGTCGTAGTTGAACGAGACATCCTCGAAGCTCACCTTTCCTCTGGCGCGCGGCATCGCGACGGCCTTGGTCGACTCCTGCACCGGCGACCTCGTATCCAATACCTCGAAAAGCCTGTCGCCAGCCGACATCGCCCGCGCGATGTTGCCGACCACTTGCCCTGTGTGCCTCACCGGGACCGAGAGTATCTGCATGTAGAAAAGGAACTGGGCAAGCTCGCCCGGAGTCATGAGGCCGTCGATCACCCGCCCGCCGCCGTACCAGAGGATTAGTCCGATGGTGCCCAGGTATGCGGCGACGATCACCGATCCGTTGAACGCGTCCAATTTAGCGGCCTTGACCAGATCGAGGGACACGTCCATGCTCCTCGAATTGAACTTCTCCCGCTCGTACTCCTCCGACGCGAAGGCTTTCACGACACGGACGCCGGTCAGGTTTTCCTGCAGGACGGTGCTCAGATCGGCCATCTTCTGCTGGACCTCCAGCCAGATCCGGCGCAGTTGAAGCCTGACCAGACCTATCAGAATGGCGACCAGGGGCATGAAGCTCACGCTGACGAGTCCCAATCGCCAGTCGATCCGGATCAGCATCACAGGGACGAGGATGAACAGCGCGATGAAATACGGGAGCCGGATGAGGCCGACGTTGACGAACATGCGGATGGCCTCGACGTCCATGATCGCTCGCGACATCAGGTTCCCCGTGTGGAAGCGGTCGTGGAAGCCGAAGCTCAGGTTCTGGACGCGGTCGTAGAACGAGTTGCGCAGGTGATATACGGTCCTCTGGCCCAGCGACTCGCCCAGGTACGTCTGGCCGTAGGCGAGAAGCCCGCGGGCCGCCCCTGCCGCGAGAATCATGACCCCTGTTACCAGGATGGTCCGGTCGGAGACGGTACCGTCTCGAAGCATGTCGCCGATCTGGTCGATGGCCTCGCCGAAGAGATACGGGAGAATGAGGAACGTCCCGGTCGCGCCGGCCATGCAGAAGTACGCGGCGAGGACCCGCCTCTTGTCGCGGAACGTGATTCTCAGGATTCTCAGCAGTACGGTCATGCGGCCTAATAGCTCACGGCGGCGTAGTCGACCGGGTCAAGCGGGCGCACTTATATAAGGGCACAACGAAAGGGGGGAACCCGGTCCGCAGACGTACATTACACCTGCGGCCCAAGCATGATCAAGGCTTATCGAGATTCGATTCTGAAATCTCCTTTCACATATCGGACTTCATACAGGACTGCAACCGTCTGTCAATCCCCATACCGGAGTGCCGGGGCAGAGGAAAAGCACCCCACTTTCGGGTCCCCAGAAATGAGTGAAGGCGGGTCTCTCGACCCGCCTTCACGTTCCTTCGGGAGATATCCCCTAACTCAGGGGACCCGCGGCTGCGGTGACTCGGTCCTCATGAAGGACGGCCCTGGCGGAGGGCCGTCGCTCTCCAGCACAAGGATGTATATCTGGTAGTTGAACTCGGACCGGCGCATCAGAATGACTACCCTTTGGCTCTGCTCCGGCGGCAACGACTGCGCATACTGGGCCATACGGGCCCTCAGCATCGCCTCCTCCCTGTGAAGGCGGGCTATGATCTCGGCAAGGTCGGTTCGGAGGGAGGGCGGTACCGGGTACGATGGCATTTCGATCGGGTCTGCCGCCAGGGTACCCCCCGCCAGATAGGCCGACTGCCTCAGGTGGCTTTTGAGCTGCGTCTTATGCTGCTCCGCCCGGTCAGTACAATCCCCGGTCGACCAGCATGCTGATCTCGCGGCTCCGCTCGGAGGCCAGTCTGACGTGCTCTTCGGCCTTCGACATGTCCGATTTCGGCATCATTAGGGAGACGTTCTCTTTGAGGGACTTGACGGAGCACAGAGCACCTCCAGGCACGCTATCCGTGGAGGCCATCGTCGTCCCAACTGCTAGGCCGGACGTCATTAGCACGGCGGCGAAGCCGGCGAGAAGCGGCTTTGGGAGATGGACTAGCCATCCCGTCAAGCTGGTCCTTCGTCCGGCCACGCTCTGCCGGGCCAACTCGGTCGTGAGCCGCGTCCGGCCACGGGCCTTCGCCTCGGGCCGGTAGGCCACGGACGAGGCTGCCTTCATGGTAGCCGCGCCGACCTGGAGCAACGGGATCAGTTCATCGCGACGGGCCGGGTAACGTGCGACGCACTTATCGAGCGCCTCCCCCTCGGCCAGCCGCTCCAGACAATCGTTGAGCTGGACGAACAGCTCAACGATTGTCTCATCTTGCCGACTCCATCATGGTAGCCTGCTCGGCAGTCGCCTCTTGGGCGGCTCCCAGTAGCTGACGCAGCTTCTTGATTCCTGCGTGCTGCAGCGCTTTGACTGCGTTCTCATTCTTACCGACGGCGTCGGCGGTCTCTCGCACGGACAGCCCGCCCGCGAACCGCAGGGACAATACCTCTTGTTGGAGATTGGTCAGCCTGGAGATGGCCTCGTTCACTTCATTGATCGACAGATTCACGTCAAGGTTCCGGTAGAGGTCGTACGAGGTCGCTCCAATGATACCGGTGGCGTCGTCCAGAAGCGCGGTCTTCTGCCTGCCCTTCTTTCTGAAGTAGTCGACGACAAGGTTGTGCGCGATGCGGAACAACCAGGAAGAGAACGGGTAGCCCTGCCACTTGAATGACGAAATCGAGTCGAGCATTCTGAGGAATACATCCTCCGTGACGTCCTCAGCTTCGTTGGCGTTCCCCATCTTGAACGAAACGTAGCGATGCATCTTCGCGTAGAAGTGCTCGTATAGACCCGCAAACGCGGCTGCGTCGCCCTTCTGAGCCTTCTTTACAAGTTCCTCGACGACATCCCTCTCGGGGGCATCGATCCCATCCCGCATCTTCGTCTTCCTCGTTGGGGGGCTACCACGAGTCACCACATAGCGGACGATGTCTCGATGCTACTTTATATAACGTGGGTACCGCCGATTGGGATAGCACAAGTAGCTGCGACGATACATGCACGGCTGGTCGGGCAGACCGGCGGACATGCTAGAATTACCCTTCGAGGCCGCGACGGACACAACGGCACCGGGTCCAAGTTATGAGGGCTGTCCAAGAAAAGACCGATCAACGAACCATGCCGTTCGTCCTACGCCCTATGCGGGCTGAGGACGTCCAGCAAGCTGCCCAGGTGGAAAGGGAGGCGTTTCCGTCCCACTTCCCGCCAACCACCTTCCGCCGCGAGCTGAACAACAGTCTGGCCCGCTACTGGGTGGCCTGGCAAACGGACTACGTCGATGGAACGGCACCGCCGGCCACTCGATTGGACGCCGGAGACGACGATCGAAACGGCTCCCTGGTCGGTAAGCTTCTTCGCGGAGCTCGAACAGTCTGGACGGGGGAGCCCGACAGCGACCGCATCGTCGGGCTTTTGGGAACGGGGTACATGGCCGATGAGGCGCACATTATTTCGGTCGCGGTGCGAAGGGAGAGCCGCGGCCAGGGTATCGGGGAGCTTCTGTTGATCGGTGCAATTGAGCACGCCATAGCTCGCCGCGCGATCAAAATGACGTTGGAGGTCAGGACTTCGAACATGGCCGCGAAGAACCTGTACAAGAAGTACGGGTTCTCCGAGGCCGGCGTCCGGAGAGGCTACTACGCCGACGACCGGGAAGACGCCGCCATCATGGTTACAGAGCCCCTCGACGAACCGTCGTTCGTGGACGAATTTGGAAGCCTAAAGCTAGCGCACATCAGCCGATGGGGCTTGTCCGAACGCGTGCTTTTCTGAGTTCTCAATATGTCAGACACGTTACACAGCAAGCCTGATCAGAGTCCTGAAGAGATCGCCGCCGCGCTCAGAGCGGAAGCGGAGAAGCGCTGGGGGCCCGAGCGCGCCGAAGGGCTGGCGCCGGTCATTGAAGAGACGGCCGGTAACATCTGGCGCGTTTCCCACAGCGAGTTGGCGCCCGAGGACGAGCCGGATTTCTACTCACAGTAGCCAAGGAGGGGTCGATGGCGCGGATGGACGTGTTGACGTACGGGTTTGCATTCGTCTCAGACCAGGGCGGTTTCGGTTTCTCCAACGTCTCCCTCCTCACGGTAGACAACCAGCGTATCCTCGTGGATACGGGCCCTCCCTCTCGCCGTGCCGAAGTCTTTCAAGCTCTTCAATCCCATGACCTCAACCCCGACGACATCGACTTGGTAGTCCTGACCCACCTCCACTGGGACCACTGTCTGAACGTCGACATGTTCAAGAACGCCCGGGTACTCCTGCACTCGAGGGAGATCGACTATATCAAGAGCCCGACCGCCAAGGACTACGGGGCTGCGTTCTACGTGGCCGATATGCTCGACAAGCTCAAGATCGAACCCGTATCGGAGGGCGATACGGTAGTACCGGGGATCTCAATCATGGAAACGCCGGGCCACACCAGCGGTCACATCAGCCTGGTTGCGGACGTCGACGGCGAAACCGTGCTCGTGGCCGGAGATGCGCTGCCCGACACCGGCACAGTGAAGCGGGGCATTCCATACAACGTCTTCTGGGACGTCGACGATGCAACGGAAAGTGTCGAGAAGATGCTCGACGCGTCCAGCGTGTTCTATCCCGGCCACGACCGCCCTTTCAGGGTCGATGGTGAGGAGATCAGCTATATCGACGGGCCAGGCCGCGTGGAGCTAACCGACAGCAATGAGGGTGGAGAAGCGATCAGATTGGGCTATAGGGTGCTTCAGCACCGCCCCGTGAATATCAACCTGCTACAGAAACCGTAGTCGCTACGACCGGCCGATCGCTTGTTTCTGCACCTCGAATAGCTGATCGATACCCACTCGGGCCATGTCGAGCACTTCGTCAAGGGCCTCTCGCGAGAAGCTGCCGTCCTCAGCGGTGCCCTGCACCTCGACGAACTCTCCCTGGTCGGTCATGACGACGTTGAAGTCCGCGGCAGCCTTGACGTCTTCTTCGTAGTTCAGGTCGAGGACGACCATACCATCGACCACGCCGACGCTGGTGGCGGCAACGGCGCACTTCAGAGGCGAGCTCTCCGCCGAGCCCAGGCCAAGCTTCTCGATGGACAGGTGTAAGGCGACGTAAGCGCCCGTAATGGCCGCGGTCCGAGTGCCGCCGTCGGCCAGAAGAACGTCGCAGTCGGCGATAAACGTGCGCTCACCCAACTGGCTCAGATCGGCCGCGGCCCGAAGAGACCGCCCGATCAAGCGCTGTATCTCCTGGGTGCGCCCCTTGGGCCCCCCGGTCCTGGCCTCTCGCGGGTTCCTGGTGACGGTGGAACGCGGAAGCATGCTGTACTCGGCGGTGACCCATCCCTGGTCGCTACCGGCAAGGAACCGGGGAACGCTTTCCTCGACGCTTACGGCGCAGAGCACCCGCGTCCTGCCAGTTTCGACGAGGACCGAGCCTTCCGCGAACTCTTGGACGCCGGTCGTGATGGTGATTTTGCGCAGCTCGTCTGGTTTCCGACCGTCTGGTCTGTCCAATTTCGCCTCCAGTGGATTCGACCCGCTAGTGCTGTTGTTCAGCGACGTCCAGTCGCTGATAGAGCTGACTGAGCATAGTACCTTGCAGCCCGATCAGCTCCGGCACGCCGTCAGGTATCGGTACCCAGTACAGCTCGAACCGGATGGGGGCGGCGGTGCCACCGTGGGTTTCGTCGTGCTGCCGCCTGTCCGGCGGGGGCTCGCCGCATCGCAAATGGTAGAACCAGGCGTGCTGGGTCTCCTCGACGCCGAATTCTCTCATGTCGTGTTCGAAATCCCCGAGCGCAGATACGAAATGGAGGCCGTCCAACCCGGTCTCCTCCTGCGCCTCCCGCATTACTGCCGCCTCAGGAGCTTCGCCACCCTTCACGGTTCCGGCGGGGAGCTGCACGCCCGCCTCCGAGTTCACGTGTTCAACCACCAGGAGGCGAGAACCGTGGGTTATGTACAGCATGCGAAAGATGCCGAAGGCTCATTCAATCGCGAGTCCAGGGTGCCTGGCAAACGGCGGTATCATGACTATAAAGTCGCACCTAAGCGCCGCCTAGCTGGCCTTCGAGGAACAGTCGGAGCACGGCCTCGTTGGCCGTCCCAAACTTACGTGTCTCGTCCCCTTCGCGGTCGATGATGAAGGTCGTCGGAAGGCTCGTGACCCGGTAGTCCCTGGTTATCTGCCCGGTGGCGTCGAGCCCGACCGCGTAGGTTACCCCGATTCCGGCGGCGAACTCTTTCGCCTCGACCTCATCATCCGAAACGGCAACTCCGACGAAGATTACGTCCCTGTCCCGGTACTCCTCCGACATCTCCTGGAAAAAAGGCATCTCCCACCGGCAAGGTACGCACCAGGAGGCCCAGAAGTTGAGCACGACCACCTTCCCGTTATAGTCGGCCAGCGTGATCGTTTCGCCGTCGAACGACGTGAGCTCGAAGTCGCGGGCGACCGCACCGGTGGCCCGGGCGATCGGACGCGGAGCGGCGTCGGTCGTACTTACAACGAGAGCGCGCGCTTCCTCAAAAAGCAGGGTAGACGAACTGGTCACTGCGGCGGTAGGCTCTGAACCGGCACAGGACAGAAGAAAAAGCGCGGTGACTGTGCAGATAGCCGCCAGAGGTCCCGTCTTTGCTGCGCCCATCGGAGCTCAGGCCGCCCTGCGGAACCGTCCGGCTTCCCCGACCAGCCCCACCGGCTCGAGATTCACGCGACGCCGCGCGTCGGGAACGGCGTACCCAAGAACGTAGGCCTCGGCGCCGTAGCTCCTGGTGATTTTCAGCGTTCTATCGACGTCCCCGGGGTCGACGACTACGGTGAATCCTACGCCCATGTTGTATACGCGGAACATTTCCTCGTCGACGACGTTACCCGCCTGCTGAATGGCACCGAAGATCGGCGGCGGCTCCGGAAGGCGCTCGACGACGTAGCCGGCCGCGGTCCTGGTGCGCGTGGCGTTCAGGAGGCCCCCGTTACCGGTAATGTGGGCCAACGCCTTTACCCTGACTCCATGGCGCAGCAGCGCCATGACCTCGTCCACATAAATGCGCGTCGGTTCTAGCAGCTCCGCTCCCAGCGACCGGCCTAGCTCCGGCAGTACCGTGTCGGGGGTGTGCCCGGCCTCGTCGAAGAGGGCTCGACGCGCCAGGGTCAGTCCGTTGCAGTGGATGCCGCTGCTACGCAGGCCGATCAGCACGTCGCCGTCGCCGATTGCGTCACCGGCGATAATTCGGTCGGTAGGCACCGTTCCGATGCAGGTCCCGGCGAGGTCGAAACCGAGTCCGGGCCGGTGGCCTTTGACGATCTCGGCGACCTGAGCTATCTCCCCGCCGACGATCGGGACATGGGCGAGCTCGGCGCCGGCGTGCAAGCCCTTGCCTATTTGGTCCAGCACCTCACCGGATACCCGCTCGACGCTGATGCAGTCAACGAAAGCGACGGGCTCCGCTCCGACGCTCACGATGTCATTGACGTTGATGGCCACACAGTCGATGCCGACGGTCTCGTACTGCCCGACCATCTGGGCCACAAGGACCTTGGTTCCAGTCGTGTCTGTAGAGATGGCTATCCCGACACCGTTACCTACGTCGACGACATTGGCAAAATACCCGATGTCGAGCGCGGTGCCCGGGCGAAAACTGTGAGTCTTGCGGACCCACGGCAGAAGCGCCGCCAGCCCGGCGTCGCTCGCCAGATTGTCGACGCCGGCAGCAGCATAGGAGAGACTGGCCGGGGTAGTAGCGGAGTCCATCGCGTTGGCTTTCAGGGCGGAGTGGTTCTCAAGGCCCATTATGGGCTCGCAGCTACTGTTAGTCAAAGCGCGAAAGCTGCGCGGAAGAAAATGTTCACCACTGAGATCACAGAGCTTGGAACGGGACCGGCGCACCGGGGCGCCTCGACGGTTGTCCAGGCCGGCCGGAGCCCGTTCGCAGCCTTTGATTCCATCGCGTAGTGTTGCATGGTTTGCACCCTCTTGTGCAGCGTCCACTGCCAGTGTCCCAAAATCAAAAGGGACAGCCTCGCGGGTCCGTCCCTGGAAACTGGGCACAAATGTTCTGTGCCAGTCAAGCGACGCAAATTCAAATCACGGGAGTTCCCCCTCATCCTAACTTTCTCCCGCGATGGAGAAGGGACAAGAACGGTCCCTTCGAATTTCTTGTAAATGCCCGGTTCGCATTCGGGGAGACAAGAGGGTCAACACCAACGGGGGTTTGTAGCAGGGTTGGTTATTAGTTGGCGGGGGCCGTCCGCCTCGTGAGCCTCATCCGGGCGACACCGGCGAACCCTTGAACAGACTGTGCGAGCAGCTTGATGTCGCTGATCTGGGGAACGATCAACGACGTCCAGGAGACTCCTGTGTAACGGGTGAAGACCACGACCACCACCAGCGTACCTGCCGCATACGACGAGGTCGTCGCCACGGCGACTCCGGCAAGCCCCATGCGCGGGGCTAGGAAGTAGATGAGGGAGACGAGAATGACCAGGGTCATCGCGCGCGAGAAGGCGCTCAGGAGAGGCCGCCCCCGGCCCATCATGTCCCTCCAGATCACCTTGTGACCGCTGAGGAGCACTATTCCCGGCAAAAGGATCTCCAGCGGCCGCACGGCGTCCGCGAACGCGGCCCCGAATACGACTGGAATCAGGGACCTGCTCAATAGCCAGAGACACAAGGCCATGGCCGTTGTAACAATCAATGTAAGACGGGTCATCTGCGGTGTCGTCTCGTTCGACTCTTGATCGCTCTGAGATGAGATGAGCGGGAACAGAATTGCGCCCACCGCGTCCGGGAATATCCAGACTAGCTCGGCTGTGGAAACAGCGACTACAAACAGGCCGACGTCGCTGGTCCCCAGCTGGCTGTTAACCAGAAAGGACGATACTTTACGGTTCAGAAAGCCGAGAATCAGAATCAGCGAGACCTGCGCCCCATTGAAGACCAGGGCTTGTAACGAGGCTCGGTTCAACGACAAGCGAGCTCTCCAACCCGCTTTCGCCCAGAGAATCCACAGTCCGAGGATCGCTGCAACGAAATGGCCGCACACGTAGGCGACGACTGCCAGTTCGATCGTCGCCCCGCGTGTCAGGAATAGGACGGCGAGTAGCGAAAAGTAGACCAGACCCTGGGAGATGAGCAGAATGTTGGCCACCTGCGGCCGGCCCAGGCCACGAAGTACGCTGATAACGTATCGCACCACCAGCATGGCCGGGAGGAACGAATCGCCCAGCACGTCGTAGAGCAGCGTGGCTACGCCGACAAGTAGGAGGCCGAGGGCTACCGCCGCAACGACGACGGCCGAGACTATGTGATCGAGTGTGTGTTGCCCGCCCGCGAGAACGTAGGTGGTCGATTGAGGAATACCGAGGTCGCCCAGGGCCATGAGCGTGGTGGGCACGAGGATTGAGAAGGGCCAGCGGGCCCTTGCCCTCGGGACCTAACGTCCTCGCGACGACGATCGAGGTCCCCATGATCACAACCAGGTTGACCAGGAAGGACCCGTAGGTCGCCAGTATGTTGCTGAGGAGCTTGCTGTATTTCACTGCGCTAGCTAATGCGACACGCCGTTCAGCAGCGACGAGTGGAAGCGCCAACTGCCACCATCCCGTTGTTCGTATTGGGCGTGCGGAGTCGCTGTCTGGCGTTCAGTCTACCAAGTGATGGTGGTCGATCCGGGGCCTAAGTAGTGAACGAACGGGGGAAGGATGGTCTCAATCGTGACGCTGCCGGTCGCGAAGCGCCTCAGTCGAGGCGACGAGATGGGAGCCGAGCCTACCGCCAGGGAACGCTAGCCGCGTTTAGCTCGAAGCTCCTTCTTGACCCTCTCGAAATTCTCCGGGTTGTAGTGCTTTCCCGGCGGCACCTGCTCCTCCAGGATCTTCGCCCGGATCACCTCTTCGGCGGCCTCATGCTCTTCAACCCAATCGATGACCTCGTGGACGAGGTGTCGCGGGACGCACACTATCGATTCGTCTTCGGCCACCATCAGGTCGCCGGGCCGGACCGATATGCCGCCGCAAGAGATGTCGATGTTGTGAGAGTGGGAAACCAGATAGGGCTGGCGTGCGGACGGCGTCTCCCCGCCCGCGAACAAAGCGAAGCCGTGGGAGAGCACGTCCCGTATGTCGCGGACTCCCCCATCGGTGATAACACCCTCCGCTCCGACCATTTTGAGGTGCATTAGCACGATGTCGCCGCCGATGGCGGCCCACTTCTGTCCGGCGGCCTCGACGACGAGAACGTCGCCCGGGCCACAGGAGCCCATCGCCTGGTATTCGGGCGAGTCCTCGCCCTTAACCGTCTCGTCGACGATATCGGGTCGGGTAGGGATGTAGCGCAGCGTCTTCGCCCGCCCGACCAGCCTCCGCCCGGGCGAAAAGCCCTGGACGTCTTGCATGTAGCAGTGGCGGTAGCCCAGCTGCAGCACCGCGCTGTAGACCGTCGCGACCCCGACCTTCCGGTAGCGGTCCATCATCTCAGGCGTTATCTCGTAGTCTGCCACGCTGTTACCTCATTGTCTTGACGCGCTAGTCCGGTCTGGCGCGCTGCCAGGAGCGGGAAGTCGAAGAGCCACCGATTCGGAATAGCTGGTCGTCAGTTATTAACCTGCCGTGTAGCCCATACATTATGACAGACGGCTGCATCAGCGGGTTGATAAACCGGAAACGATATCGTTTGGGGATTCCAATCCTTTGCAGCACTGGCCCGCGCTCGGGCTGCGACAGATCGTGAAGGTGTTTGGAGAACGCTGGGATGCAGGACGGCCACCCCATTATCGTGCTCATAGGAGATCGAACATCGCCAGCCGCGAAGAACCCCCTTTCATCGGCATTGGCTAGAGCGCACGCCAAGAGCACTTGAGGGTACAGAGTCTTCTTAGCACTCATGGTCGAGTTGTGGTATGCGCTAAGAATGCTCTCTTGAACGCCCTCTACGGCCGTCGGTGAGCGCGGCTCGTCCGGCCGCTAGTCCGAGGAGATGCGTGTAATGAGGGAGCCCTTGGGAGAGTGAGACAATGTACCCAATTGCGTCTTGGGCAATCGCCATTTCCACCGATTCGAGACCGCGATAGATTATTTCACCAAGTTCGTCCTGAGACATGCGGGGCATCCGAATCTGTACACAGGCGCGTTCTATGCAGGCATGCTCCTCTATGAGCTCGTTGACGTTGTCAGCGACTCCGACCAATATGAGAGTAACTGGGACCGCATAGTCAGAGAGAATCTTGATAGTGTCGGCGAAGAGACCGGACACATTCTGCTCGCGTAGGCCGTCGAATTCGTCGATTACAAAAACGGCCAGCGTAGCTCTCTCAGCCAGGAACTGTAGCAGCCGGACGACGTCGTCCGGCTCGCAGTCCACTTTGAGTCGCGACGAAAGGTTGGTAATTGACGGATCGACGGCTGACACAAAGCCCATCTGAGGGCGATTCTCGACAAGTTCGATCTGTTGAAACAGCTTGTGCCATAGCGATGAATAGTCATCCGAGCTGTCGCAGGTTATGAACGGAACGAAGGTGCCAAGATCGGTTTCTGGTCTGGTGTGAGAAGGTTCCAAAAAGTCGTGGAACACCTTGACGAGAGACGTTTGGCCGACTCCTCGTTCCCCGAAAAGCACCACGTGTCTACCAGCCTGGGTGATTGCGTCTAGGATGCCTGCTAGTTGGTGCGTACGGCCAGCGAACAGCCGTGCCTCGTCGTCCGGAGCGTGTGGCCTGAAGACGCGACTAAGTTCGAAGTATCGTCCATCCCGGCCGTTTTCTTGCGTCGTCGTCGGTCCCACCTAAGCGGCTACTCTTAGTAACGCATAGTTGATGGTGCTACGCCTCGCTGGAAACTGCAAACGCCATCCCGGCCGTGGTCATTGAGTCTCATGTAGAATAGCGGCACATTCGAACAGCTAGGGTAGGCAGCACATGAGGACATCGAAAGAGACCGAGGCCGTAACTGACGCGGTCGCACCCCCAAAAACTAGCCGGCCCGTCGTGCACAGCAATCGCGGCGTGGTCTCGAGTGGACACTACCTGACTTCGATGGCTGGGCTCCGGATGCTGTTGAGCGGCGGCAACGCCTTCGATGCCGTCGTGGCCTCGTGCTTCGCGGCCGCCGTTGTGGAGCCGGTGGCCTCGTACTCTCTCGGCGCCGAAGCCGTCTTTATGTTGTACGATGCCGAGTCCGGAGACCTCCTTTCATTGAGCGGCCAGGGCGTGGCCCCCAGGAAGGCAACGGTCGAGTTCTTCAAGGACCAGGGACTCGACGAGATACCGACGGGTCCAGGGCCGTTGGCGCACCTCTCCTTCACAGTGCCGGGTGTGGTCGAAGCGCTGTTATCGATGCTGGAGCGCTACGGGACCAAGAGGCTGGCCGACGTGCTCGAGCCCTCAATCGAATATGCCCGGCAGGGGATGCCACACTACGAGTATATGCTCAAGGCCCTGGATTCGACCGTTACGCGAGAGCAGTTCGCCCTCTACCCGCCGGGTGGCCTCGATGTCTTCTACGACGACGGCGCCGTGCCGAAGCCGGGCTCGCTCCTGGTCCAACCTGGGCTGGCGAATACGCTCGAGCACATGGTAGCGGCTGAAAGCGCCGCCTCCCCGGGCAGGGCCGCCGGCCTACGTGCCGCCCGCGATGCGTTTCACAGTGGCGACATCGCGAGCAGTATCGTCGGCTCGGCACAACGGGTCGGCGGCGTGATGGAAATCGCGGACCTCTCCGGTTACCACGCCAAATATGAAGACCCGCTGCGAATCATGTTTGCGGGACACGAGATATGCGGACAGCCGACCTGGACGCAGGGGGCCGTGCTTCTGCAGGCCCTCAACATTCTCGAAAGCTTCGACCTTGCGGCGATGGGGCACAACTCACCGGCGTACGTTCACACGGTCGTCGAGGCGCTGAAGCTATGTCTCGCCGACCGGCAGGCCTACTATGGGGACCCGGAGTTTGCCGAGGTGCCCATCGACGGGCTGCTCTCGAAGGATTACGCGGCCGCGCGGGCGCAGTTGATCGACGCGGGCCACGCCGTTCCGGAACTGCCGGCGCCCGGCGATCCGTTGCGGCACTCCGGCGGTCCGGCCCGGCTCGGGAACTCGGCATTACAGGTAAGTGGCGGGGACGAGGATGGCCGCCCGGAGGAGCACGGTACGACTCACGTGGCCGCCCTCGACAATCTGGGCAACATGGTATGCGCGACGCCCAGCGGTGGCGCCTTCGCCAAATCGGTCTTCTTCCCGGAGCTCGGCTTCGCCTTGAGCACCCGATCCGAGATGTTTAACTTCGAGGAGGGCCACCCCAACGTCCTGGAGCCGGGCAAACGTCCTCGCACGACCCTCGTGAACTACTTCGTGCTGAAGGACGGCGTGCCCGTCATGACCATCGGGTGTCCGGGGGGCGACTACCAGGCGCAGGCCAATCTTCAACTCGCCCTCAACACGCTGGTGTTTGGAATGAACCCACAGGAGGCCATCGAGGCGCCCAGGTTCGCGAGCGACAGCGTCCCCAGGTCGTTCTATCCGCACGAGTACCGCCCGGGCCAGCTCTCAATGGAGTCGGGCTTCGGCACAGACACCGAGGACTCCCTCAGGGAGCTCGGCCACAACGTCGTCAGAGCGAGCGTCTGCGGGATGGGAGCAACCGTTACACGACGGGACCCCGATAACGGCGTAATGAGCGCCGGAGCCGACCCCAGGCGCGCGGCGTACGCGATCGGCTGGTAGGCCGGAGCTTAACACCGCGAGAGTGATGGCCTCGGACCCTATCCCGCCACGGGCCCGAACCGCCAGAGGTCTTTCCGGTCGTCGCCAATAAGGGCATAGAAGAAGCCGTTCAGGAGGACTAGGGCTCCTCCGTCGTCGACGTTCTCAGGCGCGTCCTCCAGGTTCTCCCAGCTGTCCGTGCTGATGGTGTAGCGCCAGAAGTCATCGGCTCGGACGCCCCTCAGGGCGTAGATAAAGTCGCCGCCCGTCCAAACCAGCGAGCCGCCCTCCTCCACCGACTCAGGCGTGTCGGTCAAGGTCGTCCAGCTGTCGCTGCCGACGTTGTGCCGCCAGAAGGCGTCCCTGTTTTCACCCCGGAACGCGTAGACGGAGCCATCGACGTGGGACAATGCCCCCCCTTCTGACGTCGGCAGGCGCGTCCTCAAGCAGGCTCCAGTTGTCCCCCGAGATGCTGTAAAACCAGAAGTCTTCCTGGTTGGCCCCACGGAAGGCGTAGATCGTGTTCGAGCCATCCCAAGCCAGCGCTCCGCCCCAAGCGACATCCTCAGGGGTATTGTCCAGTGAACTCCAAGAGTCCGCCGCTACGTTGTAGCGCCAGAAGTCTTCGCTAGCGTCACCACGAAGCGCGTAGATGAAGCCGCTGATGTAGTACCATCGCGCCGCCGTCGTCTATGTCTGCGGCGCTGCCGCGCAAGATTAAGACGCGCGACGAAACGGGACCTGCGCCATCACGACCCGTTGGGGATTCTGCAGGCGCGGGCTGGCGATCGTTGCTTCCCTGGCGCTAGTAGCGGTATTCGGCGCTATCGTGGCGCTGGGCGCTTTCGCGTCCATCAAGGCCGTGAATTACGCCAGAGCCGACGTGGTGGCAGCCGACACAATTAGCTTGGATGAGGAAGGAGACGGGGTCAACGCCACTCAGCGCATGTTAGAAGCCACCGATCTAGCTCCCGATTTCCCGGAGTACCTGCTCGAGATATCGAGGATGTTCGGCGAGACCGTAGGTTCCTATGGCAGTCTCGACGCCCGGCAGCGCCTGACTCCCGGGCAGTATATCCACGCCCTGAGGGTCAGAGAGGCCCGTGCGTT